>NZ_BAAFRV010000021.1:0-30137 GCF_045862035.1 Enterococcus hailinensis
ACATCTATTTTTGGAATCATAATAGAATTTTATCCAAATTAGGGTATCTTTCGCCCGTCGATTACCGGTCAGCAAGATTAAATTGAGTTGCTCTTTTTATTTTGTATCAAAAAGTAGTTGCACTTCCAGAAATTTACTTTTGTTTCAGCTTCTTTTTAGCGATAATTTGTAAATTGTACATCTACAGGTAAATCAAGCTCTCTCACTAAGGCGATAACTTGTTGTAAATCATCGCGATTCTTTCCAGTGATTCGGAGTTGATCTTCTTGAATCTGACTTTTTACTTTTATTTTACTGTTTTTGATGGCAGTGTTAATTTTTTTAGCGACATCTTTATCGATTCCGCTGACTAAATCTGCGGTTTGACGAGCGTTTCCGCCTAATGCATGTTCAGAATCAGAAAATTGAATGTTTTTAAGTGGAACACCACGCTTGATCAATTTACTAAACAACACATCTTTGACTTGTTCGATCTTATAGTCGTCTTCCGCTTTGATCACTAATTGGTTTCCTTCAAGTGTGATATCGAAAACGCTCCCTTTAAAGTCAAAACGATTTTTTAATTCTTTCAACGCAATTTGAATTCCATTTTTAACTTCTTCTTTATTTAACTCAGAAACGATATCGAAACTTGCATCTTTTGCCATAAAAATCCTCCTCAATTATTTATCTTAAAATGAAAATTTTTGTTATATCAGGCCAACGCAATCACACAATATTCTGAAATTTTAGATAGTAAAAGTGTTATGCAAAGCCATTTCTTATAGTTTATCAAAAAATGATAAGAAAGCCATGATTATTCTCAAATAAGTGCTTGAGAAAGATTGCTAAATATTAAAATAATCTGTTACTCTATTAGAGGTTTCTATTTAAAGGAGGATTAGCAGATGCAACGAGTTATCAACTATACAACGAAAGACATGGCGAAAAAAATCATCGTCATTTTATTTACTGGTTTGA
Organism: Enterococcus hailinensis; assembly: GCF_045862035.1. NCBI lineage: Bacteria > Bacillati > Bacillota > Bacilli > Lactobacillales > Enterococcaceae > Enterococcus > Enterococcus hailinensis. The sequence continues at coordinate 961 of NZ_BAAFRV010000021.1, forward strand.
CTGGTGCAGTAGGGTTGAATTATTTTTTGATTCCAGCCAATGTTTTTTCAGCCGGCATGACCGGGATCGCCCAAATTTTGGGACACTTATTTTTAAATCTAGGCTTCTCACTTGATACCGGGATCTTGATTTTTCTTTTAAACGTTCCAGTATTTATTTTGGGTTTTATTAAATTAGGAAAATCCGCAATGATCTTAAGTTTTGCCAACGTGATCTCAATGTCGGTTTTTACAACACTAGTTCCTGTCGGCCAAGTAACTGATAACGTTTTAATGAATGCGATTACTGGTGGTGTTTTATTAGGGATTGGGGCCGGTTTTTCGTTAAAATTTGGTTTTACGACTGGCGGCTTAGATATTGTTTCATTGCTGTTATCAAAAACAACTGGTCGAACAGTTGGAAATTACATGATGTTGTTGAATGGAATGATTGTTGTTGTTGCTGGCTTCTTCTTTACTTGGGAAAGTGCACTTTATACAATTATTACGATCTTTACTATGAGTAGTGTGGTTGATTTTATCCATACGAGTCATCAAAAAATGACAGCCTTCATTACGACGAGTAAAAGTAAAGAAATGTGCAGCGCCCTTAGCAATGAATTGTTAAGAGGAATGACCGTCATTCCTGGGCGAGGCGGATTTAGCTCAACAGAACGAGAAGTGATTATGATCGTTTTGACGCGCTATGAATTATATACGCTAAAACAAGTAGTTTCAGATGTGGATCCAACATCATTTACTAATATTATGGCAACAGATTCAGTGGTAGGAGCTTTCTTGACAGAAGACGAACAAAACCAAATGAAGAAGTCTAAAGTTCAATAACTAAAGATTTGTAAATGAGAATCATTGTGTATCAATTCTCATTTACAAAACCCAATATATAGAGTAAAATACTGGTGAAACTCGAAAGGGAGTGGAACAAATGGAAGAAAATACACAAAAGTATACTGAAGCAGAAGTTGCAGAAATAAAAGAAAATATTTTGACCGCTTTAGAGTCTGTTATCGACCCTGAGTTAGGTATTGATATCGTAAATCTAGGTTTGATCTATGAAGTTGATTTTGAACAAACAGGAAATACAGTTGTTAAAATGACGTTGACTACTATGGGTTGCCCATTAGCCGATATCTTAACTGAAAATATCCAATCCGCATTAGGTGAAATCGAAGAAGTCACGAATGTTGAAGTAAAATTAGTTTGGTATCCAGCGTGGACGACGGATAAAATGAGTCGCTATGCACGAATTGCATTAGGGATTCGATAAAAGTTTCTGCAAATTAGATTAATGTAAAATTGAATTATATATTTTATAAAAAGCTTATCTTACTCAATGCTGTAAGATAGGCTTTTTTTATTCAATTTAGACGTGCTGGAACAAAGATTCCAAATATATTTAGAAAATGAAATAAAGAAAATTTCTAGTGGCTGAAATAAGTCACTAGTTTTTTTGTAAAAAATTACAAAAAAGCTTTGCAAATTTATTTTTTTCAGTTATAGTTGACTAGTCAATTGTTGATGAATCAAATTTAGAGAGGAGAATCTGATGGAACTTAGAGAAATTAGTAAGTTGTTTTATCGCTTGAAACTTGCGAATCAAGAGATGACCACTAAATTTGAGAAAGAAACAGGTTTTAGTCTTACTCGTTATGAGCTGATGATGTTTTTAAAAGAGCATGGACAGTGCACGCAGACTATTTTACAAAATGAATTGTTGATCGATAGTGCAGCTGTTACACGACATTTAAAGGTATTAGAAGAAAAAGACTATGTGACACGTGAAAGAAACAAGCAGAACAATCGGGAAGTATTAGTGATGATCACTGATACTGCTTTGAATGATTTAATGACGTGTGAAGAGAACCATGCGAATAAGCCGGATGCGATCGATTTACCGTTAGAATCAGAGGAAGCAGAAGTATTATTACGTCTATTAATAAAATTAGTTAAATGAAAGAGGAATGAAACATGTCAAACAACTTAGTAAACAATGATTTTTCAGATATCACTTTTGGAAGAAAATCCGTTCGTGTCTACGACGAAACTTATAAAATCTCACATGAAGAAATGCTAGAAATGATCCAAGAATCAGCAACTGCTCCATCATCAGTCAATATGCAACCATGGCGCTTTGTAGTGGTTGAAAGTGATGAACAAAAAGCTAAATTAAAACCATTGATTCGTTTCAATACTCGTCAAAATGATTCATCTTCAGCCATGGTCTTGATTTTTGGAGATATGAATTGTCATGAATATGGTGAAGAAATCTACAACCAAGCAGTAGAAGAAGGTAAAATGCCTGCGGAAGTTAGAGATCAACAGTTAGCGGCTATCATCCCTCATTACGAAAAATTAACAAAAGAACAAATGAACGATGTTGTAAAAATCGATTCAAGTTTGATCGCAATGCAATTCATGTTGGTTGCTCGTGCCCACGGCTATGAAACAAATCCTATCGGTGGTTTTGAAGCTGACCAATTAGCTGAAGCCTTTGGTTTAGAAAAAGAACGTTATGTACCCGTTATGATTCTTTCAATCGGTAAAGCGAAAGAAATGGGTTATACTTCTGTACGATTAGCAGCTGATAAAATTACTAAATTTAAATAGGCCTGGAGAATAAATATGAAAATCATTCAAGCAACATTCTATATCAAAGAAGAAAAAAGAGACCAATTTCTAACAGAAGTGACAGCGTTGATTGCTGCTACTCGTTCTGAAGAAGGATGTTTAAGCTATAATCTTTATGAGTCTGTGGAAACAAAAAATCAATTTGCAATGATCGAAAATTGGGAAGATCAAGCGGCGATCGAACGTCACAATCAAAGTCCATTATTAAAACAATTGTTTGCTAACATGGCAGATTATGCGGCGAAACCGACAGCGCTAAGTTTTTCTGAACCAATTAAATAAGCTTTCTCTATCTAAAAGACACGATCTATCGAGACCGTGTCTTTTTTGATTTAAAAACATTGATTATTTACTTTTTTTACTTGTTTACTATATGATTAAAAAGGATTTATTAAATGATCCAAAGAAAGAAATCGGGGGGAACGTAAGATGACTTTTTATGGCATCGACTATTTAGAACGGCAATCGAATATCAATGATTATTTAAAATACTTGATCATATTCGGCTCGTTATTGATTTTGATTTTTGTCTTTTCATTGTACATGCGCCATCGAATCCAGACAAAATACCGAGATTTAAGTATTATTTTCTTTTTGATATTGATGTTTGCATTAGGCGTTCAATATTCAGATTATCAAACCAATCAGACCAAGCATTCTCAATCATCGCAAATGGTCAATTTTGTTAAAAGTTTGGCTAAACAAGAATCCGTTGATACAACGGATATTTTTGTCAATGGGACACAGTTTTCGGATGGAATCATTGTTAAAATCGATAAGAAATTTTTCAAAGTAACATTGAGCAATGACCAAAGCTCCTATACGTTGACTGAAAGCTATTTGATCGATAAAAATGCAAATTATATGAAATAAGGAGCGCTGAAGATGCAATTATATAGTCCAATTATTATTAAACTTACTTTAGGAATCATCTGTTTGATTTTTCAAATCAACTTGATGGGCAAGGGCAATTTGGCGCCTTCATCAGCGATGGACCAAGTTCAAAATTATGTTTTAGGTGGAATCATTGGCGGAGTGATCTATAACGAAGCGATCACAGTCATCCAGTTTGTGCTGGTATTGATCATTTGGACCTTGTTAGTTTTGATTTTAAAATTTGCTAAAGAGCATAATCGCTATATCAAATTTGTCGTAGATGGCAAACCAATCACTTTGATCCAGAATGGCCGAGTGAATGTAGCCGATTGTCTCAGAAATGGCATATCCGCTAATGAACTAATGTTTAAATTGCGAGCAAACGGTATTTATGAAGTTGAAAAAATCAAACGAGCCGTTTTGGAACAAAATGGACAACTAACATTGATTGAATTTGGGGACGAAAATATCAAATACCCGATCATCGTGGATGGTCAAGCGAACTTAGATGTTTTAGAATTGATCAATCAAGATCCCGAATGGCTTGAACAACAAATCCTTCAACAAGGATTTGAGCGCATCAATGATGTCTATCTAGGTGAATATATATCTGGACGTCTGAATCTGTTTGGGTATGATAAATAAAAAAAGTGAGAAGATGGCAGCTGCATCTTCTCACTTTTTTTTAACTTGCTTGAATAAATTATATAATTTTTCTGTTCTTTTTCTTGTTGGTTCATTCAATTTGTCGAGTTCTTCTTTCAAGTCAGCGTTTTGTACTTCTTTTAAGACTAATATGCGATAGATCAATCGTAAATCTTGCCGGCGGACTTTCGGAAAGTGTTGGATCAAAGCTTGATTAAAATCAGCATTCATTTGATTGATACCAATTAAGGGATCTTTTTGTAGGGTGTAATTGGTCAAAAAGCGGTCCAGATCTTGGACCGCAGCAGCGGAATTTTCCGGTACGAAGCCATTTGCCCAGGCGGCAGTCAATAAAATAAATGTATCTGCATCAGATAAGTCTTGTTGAAAAGCCGTAATCGATGTTTCTTGAACAGTTGTTTGAAGTGCAGCAAATGTTTTTGGTTCATTCTTTTTAATGCGTAAAAAATAATTTGTGAAGCCATCACTGTTCAATAAATTGAGTTCGATTGCTTTATACCAATTATAGTGATGAGAATTCAAATAGTGATAGGATTTCCCATATTTGTCTAGCGTAATCACTGAGAGTTCTTTTTCGGTTTTCATTTTTCCCCTGCTTTCAATTTTTTTATTATTATACTACTTTTTAAGCAAGCCAATCTTTTTGCCTCTGATTTTGATTAAGTTATACTAAGAATAAGTCATATTTTTGAAAGGAAATCACATGAATGAATTAATCAATACATTTAATGAAAGAAAAGAAGAATTATTAAGTGCGATCTTTGAACATTTGGCGATTTCATTAAGTGCGTTATTAATCGCAGTAGTGATCGCTATTCCACTGGCGATTTTATTGAGTCAGCGGAAAAAATTGGCGGAAGTCGTCTTACAATTGACGAGTATCTTACAGACTATTCCGTCATTGGCTTTACTAGGGTTATTGATTCCTTTTGTGGGTATTGGCACCGTACCGGCATTGATTGCCTTAGTCGTTTATGCCTTGTTACCGATTTTCCAAAATACATATATCGGTTTGGCGGAAATAGATCCTTCGATTGAAGAAGCTGCCGATGCTTTTGGGATGTCACGAACACGTAAATTATTGCGGGTAGAATTACCAATGGCGATGCCGGTCATTATTTCAGGAATTCGGACAGCGTTAGTCTTGATCATCGGTACAGCAACATTAGCAGCTTTGATCGGAGCTGGCGGGCTCGGTACATTTATTTTATTAGGGATCGACCGAAATGATCCAAATTTAACCTTGATCGGTGCGATCAGTTCAGCATTGTTAGCGATAATTTTCAGTGGGTTGATTCGTTTCTTACAACACCGCAGCGGAAAAGCGACTTTGATCGCATTAGGTGTGATTTGTTTGGGAATCGGCGGTATTTTCTTTGCACAACATAATCCAGCCGCAAGCGAAACGGTCACGATCGCCGGTAAGTTAGGTTCTGAACCAGATATTTTGATCAATATGTATAAAGAAGTTATCCAAGATGAAGATTCTTCGATCAACGTGGAATTGAAACCGAACTTCGGTAAAACGAGTTTCTTATTCAATGCTGTGAAAAGTGATCAAATCGATATCTATCCCGAATTTACGGGAACAGTGCTAGAAAGTTTAGTAAAAGTACCGGAAAGTACTAGTGATGATTTGTCACCAGATGAAACGTATAAAGAAGCTAATAAATTATTGAAAGATCAATTTGAAATGGAATTGATCAAACCGATGAAATACGAAAATACGTATGCATTGGCAATGAAGAAAAGTGAAGCTAAAAAACGTGGAATCACAAAAATTTCTGATCTAAAAGGACAACAAGATCAATTAAAAGCTGGATTCACATTGGAATTTATCGATCGTCAAGATGGCTACCGTGGCATCCAAGATAAATACGGAGTTAATTTGAGTTCTGTCCAAAGTATGGAACCCGCCTTACGCTACCAAGCAATCAACAATGGCGATGTGGATGTGATCGATGCTTATTCAACTGATAGTGAAATCAAACAATATGATCTTGTAACTTTAGAAGATGATTTGCATAATTTCCCGCCATACCAAGGCGCACCATTAATGAAACAAGAATTTGCAGATCAACACCCTAAAGTGGTGAAAGCATTGAATCGTTTAGCTGGTAAAATCACAGAAGATCAAATGGTTGAAATGAATTACTTAGTGAACGTCAAAAAAGAACAGCCAGCAAAAGTGGCGCATGACTTCTTAGTGAAAGAAAAAATCATTGGGGAGGATCAGTAGATGGAATCAATTATTGAATTTAAAGATGTCAGTAAGGAATTTGAAGGCAACGTAGTATTAAAAGATTTGAATTTCTCCGTGAAAAAAGGAGAGATTTTTGTACTAGTTGGGCCTTCAGGGAGTGGGAAAACAACTTCCTTGAAAATGATCAACGGATTGATCGAACCAACAGATGGTAATCTGTATTTCAAAGAAAAAAGAATCAAAGATTATAATATCCAAAAGTTACGTTGGCAGATTGGCTATGTGCTACAACAAATTGCTCTTTTCCCGACGATGAGTGTGAAAGAAAACATTGAAGTGATTCCCGATATGCTTGGTTGGAAAAAAGATCGGCGAAATGAACGTGTCGATGAATTGTTGCGAGAAGTGGATATGGATCCAGAACTTTTCCGCGATCGGATGCCGAGTGAATTATCCGGTGGGCAGCAACAACGGATCGGAATCGTACGAGCATTAGCAGCCGAACCAGATATTATTTTGATGGACGAACCTTTCAGCGCACTAGATCCGATCTCACGAGCTAGTTTGCAAGATTTAGTCATCGAATTACATCAAAAGTTAGGCAATACGATTATTTTCGTTACGCATAATATGAAGGAAGCGATGAAAATCGGCAGTCGAATTGCCGTGATGCATGAAGGAAAATTAATTCAATGCGATACGCCTGAAGAAATTCGTAAAAATCCAGCAAATCAATTTGTTGAAGAGTTCTTTGACGAAACTACGGATGAAGTCTATACCCAAACTTTAGAAGTATTATATAATGGCGGCTTTTATCAAGCAGCACAACAGCGAGAACATGAGCTTCCAGTAGTAACACTCGAAACTAGTATGAGTGAGATTTTTGATTTATTAGCAGAACAGGATGCTTTTTATATCAAAGAGCATGAAACAATTGTCGGAGTAGTCGATCGTAGTGATGTCTTTCGTTTCTTAAGTCAGGAGGGCTAAGATGGTGAAGTATGATGTGATCGTAATTGGTAGTGGACCAGCGGGGAATGCAGCAGCCTATTCTTTGAAAGAACAAGGAAAAAATGTTGCGATCATCGAAGCAGACCTTTGGGGCGGAACATGCCCCAATCGCGGCTGTGATCCCAAGAAAATGTTGATGAGCGGTGTAGAAGCTAAGATGCGGGTAGAACGTTTAACAGGAAAAGGGTTTGAAGGATCGCCCGAAATCAATTGGGAAGAACTGATGGCGTTCAAGAAAAGTTACACGGATTCAGTTCCCAGCAGTACCCAAGAAGGATTCGTTTCAGCAGAAATCACTACGTATCACGGATCAGCTAGTTTCATCGATCCGCAGACGATCCATGTAGCAGATCAAGAATTAACAGCTGAACAATTCTTGATTGCAACTGGACAATCACCAATCATTTTGCCGATCGAGGGCAAAGAATATTTGAGAAATAGTACTGACTTTTTGGCATTAGAAAAATTACCAAAGAAAATCGCCTTTATTGGTGCAGGCTATATTGCATTTGAATTAGCCATTATTGCCAATGCGGCTGGAGCGGAGACCCATATTATTCATCATAACGATCAACCGTTAAAAGGATTTGATCGAGATTTAGTCAATCAGTTAGTGAAGCACTTAGAAGCAGCCGGTATTACCTTTCACTTTAATATCGATACGCAAAAAATTGCTCAGCAAGCACAGGGGTATCAGATTACAGCAGATAATTTTAAATTGACAGCTGATCTAGTGATTGGTGCAACAGGTCGCAAGCCGAATATTGATGGTTTAGCTTTAGAAAAAGCTAAGATTGACTATGATAAAAAAGGTATCAAGGTAAATCAACGCTTGCAAACAAGCCAAGCTCATATTTTTGCTTGTGGGGATGTGTTAGCAAAAACTACGCCCAAATTAACACCTGTCGCAGGTTACGAAGCGAGCTATGTGGTAGAAGCAATGAATGGACACACGGCAGTAATCGATTATCCCTTGATCCCGACAATCGTTTTTGGCGACCAACGTTTGGCACGCGTAGGCATCAGCGAAAAAGAGTTAGCTGATCACTCAGAAAAGTATCATGAGCAGACGATCGATTTGTCAGACTGGTATACATACAAACGAATCAATGATCAAGGTGCAAAAATCAAATTTGTGTATGATGAGGCGGACAAGATTGTCGCGATTACTTGTTTGAGCCAATTAGCAGATGAGTTGATCAACTATTTGGTCATTCTTTTGACGAAGCAGATCACGCATGATGAATTAGAAAAATTCATTTTTGCTTATCCTAGTCCGGCTAGTGATCTTTCATATTTTATTTAAAACAGAGGGCACTCCTCTGTTTTTTTTATTTGAGATGTGCTACAGTTTACGAAAATATGTTCCCGTGGTGAAGAAAATGAAAACAACATTAACGCAAGAAATAGAAAAAGCATTGTATTATTATTGTATTGAACTGGGTGCGATTGTGGTAGAGGAAGTTACGATGCCTGAAGACCAAGGAATCGTGGATACGTTGGCCTGCTTTTTTAAGCCAGAATTTACGGAGTGGCGCTGTTACGAATTAAAAGTAACCAAAGCCGATTTTTATTCTAAAGCAAAATTGTCATTTATTGGTCATTACAATTACTTTGTACTGACAGAAGCGCTTTATGAAAAGGTCAAAGAGGATCTCCCTAATGATATTGGCGTATTAGTCTATCGGCCCTATACAAAGGAAGAAGAACTCCCAGCAGAAGGGACTTTCTTTGTAGCTAAGAAACCTCTGAGACAAGAATTGAAAGTAGCTGAGCAGGCGTTGACCCAACGCTTTATGGCCTCTTTGTTTCGTGAAGTCAGAAAAGCTAAGCGGATGGATTATGGGACAAGTTTCTTTTCGACTGAACAATTGTATAAAGAATTGCGTCGGCGTTTAGGTGAACAAGATAGTTTGCATGAAAATAATTATTATCAACGATTTATTGAGGATGTTCGCGATGCACGGATCGAAAGTTTAGAAGAAGAATTAAGGGCCTTAGAACAGGACTATCAATTTTTACGTCAACAACGTCAGGTGCGACGAAGACCAACGGAACCATTGGAGTGATAAAAATGTATTATCCTTATATTCGAGGAAAACAATTTGATTTGTTAGCGATCAATACACTGATCAATGCAAAACGTTGGTCACACAAGATTTTACCGATCATCGAACCAGTGAGAGATTCGGCAACGTTAAAAAAAACGGTCGAGTTATTTGATCGAAATGATTTGATTTGCTATTTGATTACTAATCCTCAAGTAGGTACGGCTAAGCGTTTTGAAGATAAACGATTTGAATGGTCTTTAAAAGCAGATACGACTGTTCGTCCTGCAGAGATCGTGACACAAGAGAACCCTTTTTTAGCTGATTTGTATCTGTTTAATTCGAGATCTCCCAGGGTGCTGGAACAAAAAATGATTTCAAACGAAGCCCGATGTGTAATTCCTGATCAGGGACGCTTTAGAGTTATGACTTTGCCTAATAAAATTTTATTGAAAGATGCTTTTCAAGTGCAAAAACATGTTGCAAATTATGCGGAAAAAGTAGATGATTTCTATAGCGATGAACACCTTTATTTAGCTGAGCCGTTTAAAGGGTTCAGTGACTACACAATAGAAGGCTCACGTTACTTTGATAAAGGCGGACCAAGTCGCGCAATCGCTTTGCATATCAGTTATTTTGATGCTTATCTTAATTTACGAGTGAAGCACTTTGTCTCAGACAGCAATGAGGATGCCAGTGATCAAGCTGGAAAATTTTTTGAAGCTCTTGCTAAATTATCTGAGTGGTATTCGCGGAATCAAGCTCAGTTATTATTCACACTAGGTTTACAAGAATTATTAGCCTATCAAGAAACAAAAAAATTCCCTGGGCTGGGAAGTATCAAAAAATGGTCATTAGCTCATCATTTAGAATTGATAGGGGCTTACTTAGAACAAAACGATCATTGGCAGAGAGGATGGGAATGAATGGGTTATGAAGATGAAGATTTTATTGTCAGACAAGCCAAGCAAATGGGCGAACTTTTGGGTGGTTTTTTGGGCAAAAAAGATACAGAAGCAATTATGTCTTTTGGTGAAGAAGCACAGACAGAAGAACCTAAAGAAAGGGAACCAGACTTTGCTTTTCGGTTAAGTAACGAATCAGATATTGCAACGATCGGTGTGATCGTTAATGAAGCAAAAAATTATTTGAAAGAACAAGGCTCTCCTCAATGGCAGAATGGTCATGAACCACATGCGGCGGTAATCCGAGAAGATATAAAAAAAACAGCCAGCTACGTATTGACGAGAAATGAGGAAATCGTCGGAACGGTGGCTTTGATTGCAGAAATCGATCCAGTCTATGAAGCTATTGAAGGTGCTTGGAAACAGGCCGGTCCATATGTGGCATTGCATCACGTAGCGGTTAGCCAAAAATACCGTGGTGCGGGACTAGGTGAAAAAATATTGAGAGCGGCAATCAATCAAGCTGAGGAATTAGGATTCCAGGATATTCGGATCGATACCTACCCAGCCAATCAACCTATGTTAGGGCTGATTGATAAATTGGGTTTTGAATACTGCGGGATGATTTACTTTCCCTATGAAGATGGGGAACGCAAAGCTTTTCAGTTAATTAAGGGAACGGTGTAATTGCTGCATCATTTCTTTTAAGGATGTCTCGCCATCGATTTCAATCAATGTTGGAAATTTTTTCAGTTTTTCATATTCTTGCTGATCACTTTCAAAGCGAGCTAAACGGCGTTCTACTTCTGTTGGAGTTGAGCGTTTGTTTAAGCGTGTAAGCAATGTCTCTTTTGAAATATTGATCCAGATAGGAATCACTTGATCACCAAACAATTGGTGCAGATTCAAAAAGCCCATTACGGTGATTGGATCGTAACAGTGTCCTTTAGCTAGAGCTTTTTGTAAGGTATCGATAGCAATACCGTAGAAATGTTCATCATAGACATCAAATTCGGCAAATTGATTATCCATGATCATTTGCTTGAAATCTTTTTTAGTGATAAAAAAGTAGTCGCGACCAGATACTTCGCCTTGACGAGGTTCGCGGGTCGTATACGAAATAATTTTTTGTTCGGGAGCAAAAGCTTTTTCAGCCAGACTTGTTTTGCCTGATCCGCTGGGTCCCATAAATAAATAGCAATGATTCATCAATAACACGTCCTTTTCTTTATTATAAAGAAATAGTCCAAAGGAAGCTAGGGAGGAACTCTCATGGAGAGAAGTACACGTACGAAGAAACAGAATAGAAAACTACCAGTCATTATAGGAGCGGTGGTTCTTTTATTGATTGTAGGCTTTTTTGGTGTTCGGTATTACCAAGCACGTCAATTAGCCAATACGGGCGAAGCAACTGTTAAGGCTTTTGTAAAAAATTTGCAAAAAGAGGAGTATTCAGAGACAAAAAATCAATTATCTGGCGATGCAGTGAAAGCAGCTGGCTATACGAAAGCAGAAGTCGCTGAGAAGTATCAGTCGATTTTTACCGGAATCAGTGCATCAAACATCAAAATGAAAAATTTAAAAGTTGAAAAGAAAAATGGTGCAAATCAATTTTCTTATGAGCTGTCGATCAATACAGGTTTTGGACAATTAAAAAATCAGAAGTATACGGGGACATTATCAGCTGATGGCAAACAAATCAATTGGAAACCAAATTTGATCTTTCCAGGAATGTCAGGAAAAGATAAAATCAACTATCAAGTCGATGCAGCAACTCGAGGTGAAATTGTTGACCGTAATGGTGAAGGCTTAGCTACGAACGGAACAGTCTACCAATTAGGTGTGATTCCTAAAAATTTAGGCAGTGGTACAGATCGTACGACCAAAATTGCGGCGATTGCCAAAAGTTTAGCTCTAACAGATACAGACGTTGAGACGGCATTATCCCAAAGCTGGGTTCAAGATGATTTTTTTGTCCCATTAAAAACAACATCTGAAGCGCCGACGGAAACGCCAGATGGCTTAGAAGTTCAAACAACTACTGGACGGACATATCCATTGAAAGAAGCAGCGGCTCAATTGATTGGTTATGTAGGTAAAGTAACCGCTGATGATATTAAAAAGAATGAAGACCTTTCAACAGATAGTGTAATTGGCCGTAGCGGATTAGAACGAGCATTAGATAAACAATTACGAGGAACAGACGGCGGTTCATTAGCGATTACCGATAGTAAAGGAAACGAAAAGAAAGTTTTACAAAAAATCGAGAAAAAAGATGGCGAAACAGTTAAATTGACGATTGATAGTCGTGCGCAGCAGATCGCTTATAATAGTTTAGGCGGAAAAGCTGGTTCCAGCGTTGTCATGGCGCCTAAGACAGGTGACTTGTTAGTTGCTGCCAGCTCACCAAGTTTTGATCCTAACAAAATGACGAACGGCATTAGTCAGACTGATTATGATACGTATAGTAACGATGCAAATCAACCCTTCATGAGTCGGTTTGCTACAGGATACGCTCCGGGATCAACATTTAAACCCGTAACTGCTGCAATCGGAATCGATGCTGGGACATTGAATCCAGATGAAGAACTAACAATCAGTGGATTAAAGTGGCAAAAGGATAGTTCATGGGGTTCTTATCAAGTGACTCGTGTTTCTGATGTTAGTCCAGTGAATTTGAAAACAGCGTTAGTTTATTCTGATAATATTTATATGGCACAAGAAACTTTGAAGATGGGTGAAAAAACTTTCCGGGCTGGATTAAATAAATTTATCTTTGGTGAAGACTTAGATTTACCGATATCTATGGATGCAGCGCAAATATCAAGTAAAGATAGTTTTAGTTCCGAGATATCTTTAGCCGATACGGGCTATGGACAAGGTCAATTATTGTTGAATCCGATTCAACAGATCACCACGTATTCTGTTTTTCCTAATAATGGAACTTTGGTTTATCCTAAGTTGATTGCAGATAAAGAAACAAAAACGAAAAAAGATGTCATTAAAGCTAGCTCAGCTGCTACCATTACAACAGATATGCAAGCAGTTGTAAGCGATGAAAATGGAACAGCCCATAGTTTAGCAGCGCTAAATATCCCATTAGCAGCAAAAACTGGGACGGCGGAAATCAAACAAAAACAAGATGAAAAAGGACAAGAAAACAGCTTCTTATATGCTTTTGATTCAGAAAATCAAAATTATTCAGTTGTTGAATTTTTAGAAAACAAGGCAGAAGGAACGTCTGCTACGGAGCTTTCCAAAGACTTATTGACGTATTTACACCAGACTTATCAATAAAATACTTGTCTGAAAAGCCAATGCTTGGTAAGATAACCAAGAAGGACGGTGTCTTATGAACAAACGGCAACGAAAAAAACAAGCATACAAACAATATATCCGTGCAATTTTTGAAGGATATGAAAAAATGTTAGAAGATGCTTCAATCAAAGAATTGCACTTTAGCTATCTAAAAGAAACGACTTATTTAGAACGTGATGCTCAAGATAAGATTCATTTCACTACAAAAGAAAAATAATGAAGAAGACTTCTCAGCTTACTTTAGTTGAGAAGTTTTTTTTATGAATAATGTTCAAAAAGAGTGTATGCATAGTTATCGTAAGTTTTCCTCCATCTAAAGGCTGAAAAATTCATTAAGAGATTCTTAGCATCGTAAATATTTTTATAAAAAAGAAGCTTCAAAGATATATAAAGCATGAAGTAAGCTAAAATAAGAGTATGGAAAAACAGGAGGGAATAGTAATGAAACTTCATAAATATATTTTATTGGCAGGATTAGGCTTATCGTTAGGAGCCGGTGTGATTGGGCAAACAATCGCTCATGCAGCTTCTTCTTCTGATGACGGCGCGATCAATGAACGTTGGGGAAAACCGACTTTTGTTGCAGGAGCTGGTTTGAACCAAACACAATTGTCGGAAACGATGAATAAATTAGGTGTGACAGAAGACAGTGTCAAAACGGAACAGGCAACTGGTGCGGATTTAGTGAAATACTTGGGTTACGGAAGTGGCGATGATAGCGTCATGTTAAGTTCGGTTGTGGTTAATCGTGAGGATCAAGGTAAAGGAATCAACGTAAAAATCTTAACACCAGAAAATATTACTCAAATTACAGCCGATCAATATAAAAATCCGTTAGTAACGGCGGGAATCACTGATGCGACAGTCAAAGTTGCTAGTGTGGTCAAAGTTACTGGTGAGAGTGCTTTAACCGGGGTCTATAAAGCATTTGAAGCAAATGGTGAAACAGTCGATCCTGAACGTGCTCAACTTGCGCAAACAGAATTAGACACGACTTCTGATGTTTCTGAATCTGTAGTGAATAAAGCAAATGAGCAAAGCGACAATCAAAATTTATCTGATAGTGAGAAAGAAAAAGCTGATGAGGCCTATAAAGCTCAGTTAAACCAAACATTGGTCGATATCAAAAAAGAGTTAGCTGATCTAAAAGAAAAGCAAGGCGAATTAGCAACTAAAGCTGATGTCGAAAAAATCGTCAATGATGCATTGGCTAAAAATAACCTTTCGGACTATGTTACTACTGACGATGTGAACAAATTGGTTTCATTAGCGGAGAAATATCAAACAACTGACGGTGTATTAGACAAAGAGTCGATCGCTCAGCTTGATAAAATCAGTGAAGATTTTAAAGGAACGGTCAATAAACTTTCTGATCAATTAGGCAGCTTTGGTAATTCTCTAAAAGGAACATTGGAAGATAATCAAGGATTTTTCACAAATTTATGGCAACAAATCAAAGGCTTCTTTAGCGGATTAACAAACTAATTAAAAAGATTGTGTCATTTTTTCGAAGGACACAATCTTTTTTATTATCTTTAGCAGTTTATACTTATCAATCAGGCGTTGCTAGGTTAAAATAGAAGAGTGAATTTAATTCAAATGCAATCAACAGTGTATGATTTAGCGAAAATAATAATTATGGTAATATTTATTATAGAATTCAATCAAAAATAAAGGAGGGTCTTAGATGGAGACTCCAGAGAAACAGGAAGAGCTTCAAAACGATACATCGTTTAATTCTGTAAAAGAATCTGCTTCGGGTGTATTAGGCGGTTTGATGGGACAACTCAAACGATTAGAAGAAGCAATGGATGAGGAACGAATGGGCGATGTCTATCGGATTTATTGGAATGAATTGCCGATGTCCATTCAACAGTCAAGTAATGAAAATCATGAGATCGATAATTTCTTGACGAGCAAGTTAGATCAAGAGCTTCAACGATCATTCCCATTTATGATCATGCGTGAAGTAGTTTCACCTGTCTTGATGGATTATCAAATCGGTAGTTACTATCGAGATCGGACTGTCCTGCAAGTGGACGCTACCCAACCAGCAATCAAAATTTTACCCTTAGTCCGTGAACAGTGGGAGAAGGCTGATGCAGGCAAGTACAAGAAAGAAATGGCTGAGCTGCAAAATCAGCAAGATGACTTCGATGCCAAATCGATCGCTGCTCAATCTGAGTTGCGTGATTTAAACGATAAAATTTCGCAACAAGAAAAACGCAAAGCAGAATTAGAAGAAACGAAAACTTTTATGAATCGTAAAAAAATTGAAGACGAAGTAGATGAGATTGATCAGTCTATCAAAGACTTGAAACAGCAACGTAGTCAATGGACACCTTTCGTTGGTAATCAGTTATCTGGTGAATCACAAAAAATTGAAATAGCCAATAAAATTGCTGCTTTAGCTTTAGAACAAGCGATTGCTTTGAAAGAGTTGCGTTTGATCAAGCAGCGTTTTGGTGGTTTATCAGAAATGGATGCCGCACTTGATCAATTTATTGGGGATTTTCTAAACAAGGGGGCAAAATAGATGGCAGATGAAAAAAATAAATTCAATCAAATCTATAACACATTAGTCAATCCTGATGAAGATCCAGCTTTGAATATTCGCGAAAAAGAAACTCTCCATCCGGAAGATAATGCCTTGGAAGAAAAGAGTGATACTGTGAAACCCTCAACTCAAGAAAAAGCAGTCAGTGAAACATCGTTGAATTATTATGACAATCGTCAACAAAGTTATCAAGACTTATTAGAATTGATCGATGATGCAGAAAAAGAACTCGCAGATCTTAAATTTCGTAAATTATTGATGGAATCTGATTTCTCAGCATTGTTAGAATATTTCAATCAAATCTTTGTGACCAAAGAAGAACAAGCATCAGCGATCGCAAAAGGTGCGTTATTAGAATATTTCACTTTTGAATTGATCAAACCATTAGAAGGTCATGGCTTACAACTGTCAACGAATGATTTCTCAACTTGGGAAAGCAAGTATTTCAATCTTTCTTACCGTTTGATGGATAAAAATGAAATTGGGTTTAGTTTCATGATGCCGACTTCTGATGGGAAATTCCGCAATGAAAAAATCAAATTGATGGAAGTTTATCCTGAATCAATGACAGTAAAAGTTTTTGATGAGGCGATTTTGACTTTATTAAAAGATTGTTATACCAACCATATTTATACAAGCGGACAGAATTCAATGTTCAGTCGTGAGATGAATGATGTGATCAGTCATATGAAAGACTTAGGCTTTGAATTCGACGAGAATTTATTGGATAACAGCAAACCACTAGATAGAACGGTGACGATCCCGCATAAAATACCAGTGGATGTACTAGATCAAATCTTTATCACAACCATGAATAATGAAAAATATGATTTCAAAAAAATCGGGACTGAAAATTATTTGGTTGCGCTGGATAGTAAACAAACGGTGACGATCAATCAAGATGATGCTAGTCAGACTTGCAGCCTAACAATGAACACGGATAGAAAAAATAAATCGCTGATTGAATTTTTCGGCAGCTATCCATTTTTAGTACCACTTACGATTACGGATTAAAATAAAGAGCAAAGAGACTTATCCGAAGTTTCTTTGCTCTTTATTTTCTAGTAGGTATTTGAGGAAAATTTAAATTTTATGGCTTTTTTTTTAGGAAATTACGTTCACTCGTGAAAGTCCGTAAATCCTATGATATACTTTGAAAGTTGATATGAAAGAGTATCAGATTACCATGTTTGAAAGAGGGTAGAGATTGTGTGTGGAATTGTAGGATTTATTGATCGTTCAAATACAACGCAAAAAGAAAAAATCGTTAAAGATATGATGGATACAATTGTTCACCGTGGACCAAATAGCGCGGGACAATTTATTGATGAAGGTGCTGCACTAGGTTTTCGCCGTTTAAGCATTATCGACCTTGAAGGCGGTACACAACCAATTAAAAATGAAGATGAAACAAAGATTATCACTTTTAACGGTGAAATCTATAATTACCAAAGTATCCGTGAAGATTTGATTGCTAAAGGTCACGTCTTTACGACACATGCTGATACTGAAGTCTTGCTCCATGGGTATGAAGAATACGGAGTAGAGCTATTACAAAAAATTCGCGGAATGTTTGCTTTCGTGATTTGGGACACTGAAAAACAAGAATTATTTGGTGCCCGCGATCATTTCGGAATCAAACCTTTATACTACGCTATGATGAATGGAACCTTTATGTATGGTTCAGAGATCAAGAGTTTCTTGCAACATCCAAACTTTGTTAAAGAGCTGAATAAAGAAGCGTTGAAACCATACATGACCTTCCAATATTCTGCTTTAGATGAAACATTCTTCAAAAATGTTTATCGAATCAAAGAAGGCCACTACTTCATTTATAAAGATGGTCAATTAGACATTCAACAATATTGGGATGTTAAAGAACAAGAAACAACGATGACATTAGATGAAACGGTCGACTTGATCGATAAAACAGTCGTTGAATCGATTGAAGCACATCGAATCGCAGACGTTGAAGTGGGCTCATTCCTATCATCAGGTGTAGATTCAAGTTACGTGACTGCTGTCTTACGTCCAGAACATTCATACTCGATCGGATTTGGCGACAAATCATACAATGAATCGATTGAAGCTAAAAAATTAGCCGATTTAATCGACTTAAATAATACGTCTCGTGTCGTTACAGGGGATGAAGCATTCGAATACTTCCCATTGATCCAATATCATTTGGATGAACCAGATTCAAATCCTTCATGTGTGCCATTATACTTCTTGGCTGAACTTGCTAGCCGTGACGTTCGTGTAGCTTTAAGTGGTGAAGGTGCAGATGAATTATTTGCCGGTTATTCCGAGTATGGTATGCACACAAAATCAAAAGCAGTAAAAGTTGTTGCTGAAGGTTTGAAAAAATTACCTAAAGGTATGCGTTATTCAATTGCTAAAGGCTTGAAAGGAAAGACGTTTAAAGGAGCCTTGCATTTATATACTTCAGTAGCGCCAGCAGAAGAATTCTTTATCGGCCAAGCTAAAGTATTTGAAGAAGATGAAGCAATCGACTATTTGCAACCAGCTTTCAAACAAAGCCCATCGATCAAAGATATCGTCACAAAACATTATGATAAAGTGCAAGACATGTCAGAAATCAAAAAAATGCAATACCTAGATATGCACCAATGGATGCCTAAAGATATCTTGTTGAAAGCTGATAAATTATCAATGGCTAGCTCATTGGAAGTTCGAGTACCATTACTAGACAAAGAGTTGATGAAAGTTTCTGAAGTTGTCCCAACGAAATATTTGATCAATGCTGAAAATACTAAATATGCCTTCCGTCAAGCGGCTGCTCGTCACTTGCCAGAAGAATGGTACAACCGTGAAAAACTAGGTTTCCCAGTTCCAATCAAAGACTGGTTGCGTGAAGAAAAATATTACCAAATCGTCCGCGACGTCTTTACACAAGATTTTGTATCAGAATTTTTTGACCAAGCCAAAATCGTTAAATTATTAGATGATAACTATGCGGGTACCGCTGATGGTCGTCGTAAAATTTGGACGATCTATACTTTCTTAACTTGGTATCAAGTATACTTCATCAACGATGGCAGTAAACCAGTACCAACAGCCATTGCATAAAAAAATATTCGTAAGCTGTTGAGTTTTTTCTCCACAGCTTTTTATTTAATGATAACAATATATGAAAAGAGCTTCGCCGATTCGGCGAAGCTCTTTTATTCTGAGTATTCTCTGAATGTTTTCGTCTTATATAGGCTGACCGTAGATTGTTGATTGTTTTGGCTATAGAGACTAGTAGACTTAGAACTCTTTTGCTTTTCGATGGCTTCTAAACGTTCAAGTTGATTGTGATAATCGAAGGTTGATGGATCAATAGGTTCCAATCCGCTATCTTGATAAAAACGTAATAAATCGCCATTATTGATTTTATCAGAAGTGATTAATTGCTCATCAACATCTTGATTCAATTGAGTAAATAATTTTTCTTGTTCTGGAGTTGGATCATCAATCACAGCTCCCGTTTGATTAGCATACATTTTCCCACCGTAAAAGGTATATTCTGGTGTTACAAAATCGCCATCGCGAAAGGCAACGACTTGTTTATGTTCATCGGAAAATAAATCTTGTCCTAACTGCAGATATTTTTTAGAATCGACGCCTAACAAATGCAACAGAGTAGGAAGAGCGTCGACTTGTCCGCCATAAGTATGATTGATTCCGCCACTTGTGGCACCCGGGATATGGATCATGAAGGGTACTCGTTGTAATTGGGCGTTGTCATAATCTGTCCAGGTAGAAGAATCTTTCCCTAGCAATGGAGCCAATTCTTTATTTCGGGTATTTGAGATACCATAATGGTCGCCGTATAAAACAAAAATAGAATTATCATACAGTCCGCTAGCTTTCATGTAATCGAAAAATTCTTTTAACGCAGTATCCAAATAATTCGCTGTAGCAAAGTAGCCATTGATCGTTTCGTCTTTTGTAGTTGCTAATGGGAAGCCATCTTCATCGTTTTTAAAGCGTGAATAAGGATAATGATTAGAAACAGTGATCATTTTAGCATAAAACGGTTGTTGTAAATGTTCTAGATATTGTACCGATTGATTTAAAAACGGTTTGTCGTGCATCCCATATTGGAATGAATTCTCATCATTGACATCATAATAAGAAGAATCAAAAAAGTAATCAAATCCTAAATGCTTATATGTTTTGTCACGATTCCAAAAAGAAGCGGAATGCCCATGAAAGACGGCGGAGGTATAACCAGCTTTTTGCTGCAAGATATTTGGTGCAGCTTCAAACGTATTTTTATCACCCATTTGAGTAAATAAGGCTCCTTGATTTAAACCGAACAATGAATTTTCCATTAATGTCTCGGCATCAGATGTTTTGCCGGCTTTAACTTGATGGAAAAAATTATCAAAACTATAGGTACTTTCGCCGTGATACAAGCTGTTCAGAAAAGGTGTAACAGTATGGTTCACGCCGTTCTCATCTGTTAATTGGTAATCGATCAAGAATTGCTGGAAGCTTTCTAAATGAATATAAACAACATTTTTCCCCTTTGCGATACCGAACATCGAATCGTTTGGTTCTGCGTAGTGGTCTTTGACATAACTTTCAACTTCTTTTAAGTCAGTCGGACTTGCTTCCGCTCGGATCTGGTTGTTTTGATACGTTTGATAACTATCATAAATCGTAAATGCATTCACGCCTAAATATTTAACTAAAAACTCCCGTGAAAATTGACGACTTAGAAGCCCCGAACGATCGACTTCAGCCAAAAATAAATTACCGCTGCCAATTAGTAAAGATAAAGCCGCCAAGGCAGTTGCTTGACGAAAACGTGGATGCTTTGGATCGACGGGAATAATTTTCTTAAATAAAAGAACTGGCAAAGCAAATAGATCGATAATATAAAAAATATCATACCAGCAAAATAAACGGACAGCACTTTCTCCTAAACCAGTAGAGACTTGACCGGCACCTAACAACGTATTGATCGTGATAAAATCAGTGAATTCACGATAATAGACAGCATTAGAAAACAGCCAGATCGTCAAGATAGCATAGAGAATAAAAAGCGTTGTATAGGCAACTTTAGGTCGACGAATGAATAATCCGATCGATAACAAAAGCATCGAAACGCTAATCGGATTGATCAGCAAAATAAAAAATTGCATTGGACCTTGGAGACTTAAATGAAAGTCAACTATATAGGCAAACATATTTTTTATCCATAAGAGGATCAATAGCAGGCTAAAAAAACCTATTCTCGTTTTAATAAAATCAGTAATCCTTTGAAAATGAGACATGTATATTCTCCTAATAAATTTTTTTAGTATTTCTTAAATAGTTTATCGGTTTTCAGAGGGAAGGTCAAACTTAAACAGGTGAAATTAATTGATATATCAACATTATGACGAGATATTTAGTTGTTTATAAATGAATTTTAACCCAAGAAAGGAACAAAAAGACAAGATTAAAAGTATTTCAAATAACGAACTAAAAATATCGCAAGTAAAATATTATAATATTAAAAAAATAAATCGAACAAAACGATAAAAATAAGTCCTCAACATTTGATTATAGACTGTCACACTAATTAAAATAGATTGTACTAAGTAAGAAATGAGGCGAATGAAATGGATTTTACTATGGATATGTTTCGATTAGATGGAAAAGTTGCTTTGATTACGGGAGCCATCTATGGAATTGGTTTTGAAATTGCAGAAGCACTTGCGAAAGCGGGAGCAACAATTGTATTTAATAGCTCAAGACAGTCATCGGTAGATCAAGGGATTGCTAGCTACCAAAAAGCTGGAATAAAAGCTAAAGGTTACGTTTGTGATGTTACAGATGAAATGGCGGTCAAAAAAATGATCGATCAAATCGAATCAGAAGTCGGTACGATCGATATATTGGTTAATAATGCTGGAATCATCAAACGAATTCCGATGTTAGATATGTCTGTAGAGGATTTTAGAAAAGTTGTGGATGTGGATTTGACAGGGCCGTTCATTGTCTCCAAAGCGGTTTTACCAAGTATGATTGAAAAAGGTCAAGGTAAAATTATTAATATTTGTTCAATGATGAGTGAATTAGGGAGAGAAACTGTTTCGGGTTATGCTGCAGCAAAAGGTGGCTTGAAAATGTTGACAAAAAATATTTGTTCAGAATTTGGTTCAGCTAACATTCAATGTAACGGTATTGGTCCTGGATATATTGCGACACCTCAAACGGCACCATTAAGAGAGCGGCAACAAGATGGATCTAGACATCCATTTGATCAATTTATTGTTTCAAAAACGCCAGCTGGTCGTTGGGGTGAGACAAGTGATTTAGCGGGACCAACTGTATTTCTAGCCTCTGCAGCATCAGATTTTGTAAATGGACACATTCTTTATGTGGATGGAGGAATTTTAGCTTCCATTGGAAAACAACCAGAATAACAAGGAGACTCTTAAAAAAACTCTACTAACAAGTAGAGTTTTTTATTATTTAAGTAATTTTTGAAAAGGAATTAAAAGTCATGTTCAGTATATTTTTTAGACGATATAGTGATTCAAAGACAAAAAGTCATTTAAATACAAAAAATATTATCAAAAGATAATGAATATAATCTGTAATGTGTGTATAATGTATTTGCAAGTTAAAATAATCACAAGGAAGTTTTTTTATATGACCAAGACAGTTATTATAGGTACTAATCATGCAGGCATCGCAGCAGCAAATACATTATTAGATAATTATTCAGATCAAGAAGTTGTAATGATTGATAAAAATACTAATCTTAGTTATTTAGGTTGTGGCACTGCTCTTTGGGTAGGAAGACAAATTGATTCTTATGAAAACTTATTCTATACAAATAAAGAAGCCTTTGAAGAAAAAGGAGCAAAAATCTATATGGAGACAACTGTCGAATCCATTGATTTTACTAAAAAAATTGTTCACTGTGAGAACGCAGAAGGCATATTCGATGAAAATTATGATAAATTGATTCTAGCAACTGGTTCTAAACCAATCTCGCCGAATATTCCAGGAAAAGATTTAAAAAACGTTGAATTTTTAAAATTATTCCAAGATGGTCAAGCGGTTGATAAAGCCATTGGACAATCAGATGTTAAAAATGTAGCGGTTATTGGCGCTGGGTATATCGGTGTTGAAATAGCTGAAGCCGCAAAACGTCGTGGAAAAAATGTTTTGCTATTTGATGCGGCGGAATGTTGTTTACCCAATTACTATGATACATGGTTTACTCAAGATATGGATCGAGTTCTAGGTGAAAATGGCATCGAACTGCATTACAATGAATTGGCGAAAGAATATCTTGGTCAAGAAAAAGTTGAAGCAATCGTCACCGATAAAGGAGAATACCCAGTTGATTTAGTCATCAATGCGATTGGTTTCGTTCCAAATAATAATTTAGGAAAAGAGCACTTAGATTTATTCAATAATGGCGCCTATCTAGTTGATCTCCATCAACAAACGAGTGATCCAGATGTTTACGCAGTGGGTGACTGTTCAACTATTTATTCTAATGCATTGGAAGAAACAACCTATATCGCCTTAGCAACTAACGCGGTCCGTTCAGGAATCGTAGCAGGACATAATATCGGTGGTACACCGTTAGAATCAATTGGGGTACAAGGGTCAAATGGAATTTCAATTTTTGGTTATCATATGGTTTCGACTGGATTAACGGTTCAAGCCGCAGAGAAAGCTGGCTTCAATGTTAAATATACCGAATTTGAAGACTTGCAAAAACCAGGATTTATGAAAGAAAATAATAAAGTAAAAATTCGGATCGTTTACGAAGAAAGCTCAAGACGCATTTTAGGTGCTCAAATGGCATCTTATGAGGATATTTCAATGGGAATTCATATGTTCTCATTGGTAATCGAGGAAAAAGTAACAATCGATAAATTGAAACTATTAGATATCTTCTTCTTACCGCACTTCAATCAACCATATAATTATATTACAATGGCTGCACTAAGTGCCGACTAAGATAAAAGCCCAGAAAGAATTCTTTCTGGGCTTTTATAATACACTTTTTTTGACTAAATTAGCTAAATGGGTCAGAGTTGAAACAGAATATGTATAAGGAGAAAAAATGATGACAGTAGAAACATTAGAAATTTATCAACATGATGAGAATAAATTTGAAATGCATACAAAAAAGGGAGAGTGGATCTTAACTAAGGAGAAGGGATACTCCCCAGTTCAAATGTTGGTGAGTTCAGTAGCGGCTTGTGGTGGTTATGTTTATATTTCAATCTTAGAAAATTCTAAAATTGAAGCAACGATTTCCAAAATTGAAGTCACTTATCGTCGTAATGAACAAAAAAAGGCAGAACCTGTCAGTGAGATCCAACTTAAATTTATTGCTAGCAACGTACCTGAAGCGGATCAAAAAAGAGCGATTCATTGTTTGAAACTGATTCCAGCTAATTGCCCAGTCATTCAATCATTAGATCCAACAATTCAAGTGACTGAAACAGTTGAATTTATTTAATTTTTGATAGACGGCTAAAGTTAACTACAGCTTGATAAACAGCTCTTTTTTTGCTTTACTTACTGTATCAAACTATAAGTAGTGAGTAGATGCTTTTTAAACAAATGAAATATTTTGTATCTGTGATTGAAAAAAATAGTTTCACTGAAGCTGCAGAAGAGTTATTTGTTTCTCAATCAGCGATATCTCAACAAATTCGATCGTTAGAAGAAGAGCTGGGTGTAGAATTATTACACCGTCAACATCGAAAGTTTTTTGTTACGCCAGCTGGAGACTATTATTATCGAGAAGCAAAACGATTACTAGCAGATATTGACGCGGTCATCGTTGAAACAAAACGTATAGGGGAAGATAGTGAAACTCAACTTAATTTAGGTTACCTTCGTGTATACAGTGGTCAAGAATTACATCAAGCGATTGCTGAATTTTCAGAGACATATCCAGAAGTTTCCATTAACATTATTAATGGGACCCATGAAGAGCTCTATCAAGAACTTCTGCAAAATACGGTAGATGTCATTTTAAGCGATCAACGTCGGGCGTTTTCAACTGAATATATCAATTATGAGTTGATCCAACCTCAAGTCTATATTGAAACATCTATCAGAAATCCATTAAGCAAAGAAGAATAAGCAAAGAAGAAAAAGTTGAAATCGCAGAGCTGAAAAATATCCCCTGTATTTTAGTTGCAAGTTCTGAACAGCAAAAGTTGGAAGAAACTTTTTATCGTAATACATTGGGATTCAACGGGACCTTTTTATTTGCTGATAGTCTGGAAGAAGCACGGCTTATGGTTATTGGCAATCGTGGTTTTTTACCAATTGAAATTGCGGGGATGCTAACAGAGCCACCAATATCTATTAAACGCTTGCCGTTATTAAAAAGTGGCGAGCCGCTAATTCGTAAGTACTGCGCTTTTTGGAAAAAAGAACGAACAAATTATTATATGGAAGAGTTCGCTAATGTTCTGCATAAATTCTTCAATTAAATTTGTAAAACTGTGATTACATTAATCACAGTTTTTTTGCATTAGAAAAACTTATGCATAGTATAAGTAAGTCAAATTGTTCCTAACTACGCTGACATCTATACTAAGCAATATAAAGAGCAGTTAATGAAACGAGGAATTAAAATGAGCATAACTAAGAACGCAGAAAAGTTTCACGAAAGGATGTTCCCAGAGTATACTTCTGAATTTCTGATCACAGACCCGGAATTTATTGAGCGATTTGATAATTTTACATTTGATGAAGTGATTCGTACGATTGATTTAGAGGATAGAACGAGATTCATTGCTATTTTGGCCACTTTATTAGGATCCCAAAGTATTGATGAATTTCGTGCCATGGTTCCGGCAGCAATCAATTTTGGTTTTACACCAATCGAGATAAAAGAAGTCATCTATCAAAGTACAGCGTATTTGGGAATCGGTAGGGTCTTTCCATTTCTAAAAGCAATCAATGAAATTTTTGAAGCATTAGGTATTTCTCTACCGCTTCCCAGTCAAGCCACCACCACTACTAAAGACCGTTTAGAAAAAGGGAACGAGACATTGGTTGCTATCGTTGGTCCACAAATGCAAAATTTTGCTACCAGCGGTCCGAGGGAATCACAACATATTAATCGATGGTTAACAGAAAATTGCTTTGGAGATTACTACACTCGTAGCGGATTGACGTATCAGGAAAGAGAAATGATCACTTTTTGCTTTTTATTAGCTCAAGGTGGTTGCGAGAATCAGCTTACTT
This sequence comes from Enterococcus hailinensis, assembly GCF_045862035.1. Classification (NCBI taxonomy): domain Bacteria; kingdom Bacillati; phylum Bacillota; class Bacilli; order Lactobacillales; family Enterococcaceae; genus Enterococcus; species Enterococcus hailinensis. Next base: position 27,411 of record NZ_BAAFRV010000021.1, read on the forward strand.
CGCATTCAAAAACGAATATGCGGATTGGTAATGACAAAGAATATTTGATCAAAATTATTTCTCAAGTACTACCGTTTATTGGTTACCCAAGAAGTCTTAATGCTTTAGCGTGTGTCAATGCAGCGGGAGAACAAATGAATTCATAAAATTGGAGGAAAACAACATGTCAAAAACATATTTAATCACCGGGGTAAGCAGTGGATTCGGTTATGAAATGACTAAACAATTATTAGCAAACGGCGAGACGGTTATTGGGACTGTTCGAAATGATACAAAAGTACAACATTTAATCGAAAAATATCCCGATACTTTTTTTAGAAAATTTTTAGATGTAACAGATACGGAAGCAATCAAGGAATTAATAGCAGATATTTATAAGCATATCGATAAAGTGGATGTGTTGATCAACAATGCCGGCTATGGTTTGTTTGGTGCGGCAGAAGAATTATCTGAAGAAGAAGTCAACCACATTATCGCTACCAATCTAACAGGTTCGATTGGAATGATTCGTTCGATTTTACCACATATGAGAAAACAAGGAGGTGGCCGCATCATCCAAATGTCTTCGTACGGTGGTCAAGTAGCATTTGCAGGAAATTCGATGTATCACGCTACAAAATGGGGAATTGAAGGATTTGTCGAATCAGTTGCTCAAGAGGTTGCGCCGTTTAATATTGGTATGACGATCGTAGAACCTGGTGGAGCTCGGACAGAATTTCGTTACGGCTCTGCTCAAGTGGCTCAATTGGCTTATGTGGTGTGATCGGAGCAAAATTATTAGGAGCAAAAAGAATTATTGCAATGAGTCGTCATGAAGATCGCCAAAAACTAGCAATTGAATTCGAGGCAACTGATATTGTTGCTGAACGTGGTGAAACTGCAGTAAATAAAATAATGGAACTTACTGAAGCTGGTGCCGATGCTGTTTTAGAATGTGTCGGTACAAAAGAATCGATCGAAACAGCAGTTAAAGTTGGTCGTCCAGGAGCTATTGTCGGCCAAGTTGGCGTTCCACACATTGATAACTTAGATACAAATGGTTTATTTTGGCGTAATATAGGTTTACGCGGAGGAATCGCAGCAGTAACTACACATGACAAAGAAATTTTATTAAATGCTGTTTTAACCGGTGAAATAAATCCGGGAAAAGTATTTGATAAACAATTTTCTTTAGATGATGTTCAAACAGCTTATGAAGCCATGGATCGTAGAGAAGCTATAAAATCTTTATTGATCATTGACTAATAATAAATTTAATCCCGCACAATTATTTGTGCGGGATCTTTTTATATAAAGAATGCTGATTCTATTATTTAATCTAAATTCTAAATAAAGGATTTTGAGTACGAAATCTTTGATAAACTACTAAATAATAGCAAAAATAAAAAATAGGTCCTAATTAGGTTGAGAGTCAAAGTAGCTAACGATTTTAGCTAAAAATTTATTTTAAAATATTTTAGTTTACATAATATACATTAAAAAAAGTAGATTAATGGAGGCGAATGTTAGGATTAAGTGCAACAATCAAATAATGCCATATAACAATCATTCGTGATTTGGTCTATTATATCATGTTCCGTTTTTGATATATAGCTTATTGTTCGTTTTTTCTTTTTATAACGATGTAAAATCATTTTAATTGTTTCTAAGAAATTTTCGAATACTCTAAATCAAATTTAAATTGCGGTGATTTCCATTTGAAAAGTTTTCTTGGTCGTAAATTCATACTTTGAACGGCCTGATTGATTTTATGTTGAGAAATATTTTTAAAATTAGATGGTTTTGGAAAATATTCTCGTAGTAATCCATTATGATTTTCGTTAGAGCCGCGTTCATGTGGTGCGTACGGATTAGCATAATAGATTTTGCAATCAAAAGTATCTTCAATAAGTCCAATTTCGAACTGATTAACAAATTCGCTTCCACGGTCACATGTGATCGATTTCACACCGTGTGGATACATTTCCACTAGACGCTTAATTGCTGTCATCATGGATCTACCCGTCTTGTTGGGTATCTTAATTGCTACATAATGCCTTGTTTTACGCTCTATGAACGTTGCTAGACACGCTGCGACACCTTGCTTAGACACAACAGTATCTGCTTCCCAGTGGCCGAACTCCGTTCGTAACTGAACCTCTTCTGGTCGGTTGTCCAACGTGCGTCCCTCAAAAAAAGCTCGATCTGGACGTTTTAATCGGTTACTCGTATTTTTTATTTTGTAACGTTTTTCACGGTTACGTAATTTTTTTATGTCGAAAGGAACAATTTTTTTATAAATCCAACTATAAATAGTTGATGTACAAACCTTTACGCTACGAACGGCATTAGCGATCTGCTCTGGCGAATATTTCATATTAAGATACTTCATGATCGTTTTTGTGTTGTGTATGGTAGCCTTAGTTGTTGTTCCACAATTTTTCTTGCGAATACGTGCTAGGTTACCCGCACTTGTTGCTTGATACGGTAAACTAGCGAGACTATTCTTCTTTCTTTGCTCAGTACCACGTTTGATTTCTCTAGAGATCGTAGATCTATGCCTATTTAAGCGACGAGCTATCTCAGCTTGAGAAACCCCTTCTCTTACATATGCTTCAATCTGCCCACGTTCTTCAGACGATAAATGGTTATACGACATTTAAAACCCTCCTAAAAAAATAAGTTTAGTAAACTACGCTACTCAGAAATCACAAAGAATACTACTCAAAAATTGCTTAGTGACAATAC
>NZ_BAAFRV010000022.1:0-26617 GCF_045862035.1 Enterococcus hailinensis
GAAGGCGAAATGCTACTTGCAAAAGCTGACTATTACAAAACAACTGATTTTTCTAAAGTCGAAGGAGTTGCTAGATTCAGCAGTGAGGAAATTAATTCCATGTTGGAACAATCAAAAGGCTTCTTAATTAACATTCAGACGGTGAAAATTCCTAATGATTGCCAAGGTGTATTTTTTGTTCAAGATAGCATGAAGTGTATTGATGAACTAAGTCCATTAGCAAAACACAATCTGAAAAAGGTCGTTAATCGCAATGCTTATTTACCTGATTCTGATAAAATAGAATTAAATAAAGAAATTGAAAATACCAATAAAGATCAATCCCAAGAATTGGATAAAGACGTACCAGAAAAAAATGAAGTGACTGTAAAAATGTTCCAATTTGCGAAGTCAATTAATCGTTTGTTGAGTGGTAACCAACTACAGAAAAAACGAAACCTAGACAAATTGATTAAGCAAACAAAAGCAAAAGAAAATCAATCATTACAAAGGAATATTCCTTTGCGATAAAATAAAAACAAGAGGTGTATAAAATGAAAAAATTTATCAAAGATACAAAGTTTAAGCTTGGAAGTGCGGTTGTTGCGTTGGGTACATTGTTTATTACTGATCCAGTGTTTGCAGCCACTGATCCACAAGCGAAATTAGTTCAAGCGGGTAACACTATAAAAGGTGTTTTAACAGCCTTAATTGTTGTAGTTGGTGGGATTGCTTGTGCGAAGATTGTTATTAAATACTTGCCGTCTATTGATGACCCACAAGAAAAAAATACCATGTATAAAGCCTTGGGAACAGCCTTGCTTGTTACGGCATTAGGTGGGGCGTTGGTTTGGTTAGTACCTTGGGCGTATGACTTACTTGCTTAATAGAGAAGGGAGTTAGTTATGAATAGCGATCAAGTGAAACAAGCCCTATTAGATTTGTTAAATGCAGACACTGAAAAAGGGCGGACTTGGTTTTTTCCGTCCAATGTATCTGATCGGTACACAGTCATTTTAGGGCTAGATTTAAAACAATCAGCAAAAGCGATCGGTACGGCATTAATAAGCGTGCTATTGGCAATTCTTATTTTCCGTAGCACAGCCGTTTTTCCTTTAATTATCTATGTCATTGTTGGTTTGGTGTCATTTGGTGGTGTATGGGCGTTTTATACGATTAAACCAATTACAGACCGACCTAACATTTCTATATCTGATTTTATGAAGCAAAGAAAAGACTTTTCTAAAAGACCAAAAGTCTATTACAAAAAGCCAAAAGAACGAGTGTAAAAGAGAGGTGATTTAATTGTTTGATTTTCTAAAAAAAAGTTCCAAAAGTAACGATAATAAAAAAAGCGATACGATAAAAGAAATGATTTATTGGGAAGATAGTTCTCGATTTCAAGGCGTTTTTAAAGACTTTTTTGTCGTTTATCAGCCAGAAAAAAAGCAATTTAGCCTTGTGAGTATGCTAAAAGTTGACGGCTTAAACGTTGATACATTGCCAGTATCAGAGCAAGAAGGGTTAAACGAAGATTTTGGTGTCTTTCTATCTCAAAACGTTCTATATGAACCGCAGATCACTTCTAAGAATGTACCAGTAGAAATTGACGATTTTGTAGAAGCCTGGGGGAATACAGTAGAAAATTATCGCAAAATGCCAGGGCATAACGAAGCTTTATTACAACTAAAAGCTAGCTATTATTACCATTACAGAAATTTAGCAAGTAACATGGAAACTTCAAAGAAACAACATTTTGTAATTAATTCTGAACCAATTTCAAAGGAAACATACGACAGTTTGGAATTGTCTTATCAAGTGTTACGTGATAAGACAAGAACAATCAGAACAGCTTTAATTGCATTTTTAAGTAAATATGATTGTCAGGTTGAAATTTGTACGATTGGCGAGATGAAAAAGGTTTTGAATAGTTAGGAGCGTTAAAATGGAGAAGATACCAAAAGAGAAAATTATTGTAATACCCGAAGTTGATACGGACGTTGTATCTGATTTAGCACCATTTAACTTTACAGTAGAACGTGACAAATTATTGATTGATGATTCATACGCAGTTCCCTATGTCATTACAAAATACAATAATAAACCAAGAGGAAATTGGTTTAATCGTATTCGTAAAATGAGTGGAGATATAACCATATCTCATTATTACACTAAAGCAAACGGTAACTCATTGAATGATTATTACAACAGAACCATTAAGAACAAGCAAGCAGAGATCGATCGTTCGCATGATCCGTTGACGATTATCCGTTTAGAACGTGAAATGAAAATTGCACAAACGCAGTTAGAACAAGCCGTTGACGAAAACACTTCTTATCTTTATTTATATACCTATGTTTTGATCAAAAGTAAGTCCGAAGATAAGCTGAAAAAATTGTGTGAAGATTTTGAAACACGTTGTATCGCAAGTGGAGTAAAAGCGTTAATTCCATATACTATGATTGATAAAGCGTATTGGAGTGCCTTACCTTTACAATCTAATGAAGTGCCTGAATACACGTACACAATCGCTAATTCAATCAGTGCAAGCAGTATTTTTCCTTTTGATGATAATGAATTAAGTGTATTTACTAAAAATATGATTATTGAGGGAATTAATAAAGATACTGAAAATATCGTTAGTATTGATTACACCAACAGAAAATTAGTAGTCAATCGTAATAAATTCGTTTTTGGTTTATCTGGTGGGGGAAAGACCACTTACCTAACGTCAGACTATTTGAAAAAATATGCTTTTGCTGATAACTCAACAGAACTAAAACACCGAATTGTTTTATTTGATCCCGAAGATGAACAAACAGAACGTGTACGTTCTCTAGGGGGCGAAATAATCAATCTTTCGTCTATGTCAGATGTTCGTATCAATCCGTTTCAAATCTACTCACGCAATACACCAGATGTGGATTTAAAAGAATCGTTATCCGATTTTGAAGAGGACGAACTTGTAGAAAATCTTGAAATAAAGCACAAAGATTTTGAAATGACTGAAAATGATATTGATAAAGAAATCAGTAAACGAATGAATATTTTAACGCCATATTTCCTAATGGTGGATCACTCTTTGACTGACAGTCAATTATCTATTATTAAGTTAGAAGCTAAAAAATGCTATACGAATTTATACGAAAAGAAAAACTTGTCGAAAATGGAAAACACCGATTTTCCAACATTTTCAGACTTAGAAAATCGATTGAAAGCCTTAGAAGAAACTGATCCAAAAAGATACAAACGAATTGAAGATTTTATTTATTCATTAGAAGATTTTACAATCGGAAGTCGTACCATTTTTAACGGTCATACAAATATAGACTTAAACAATCCGTTAATTTGCTTTTCTTTGCGAGATTTACAGACCGAAGAAGGGATCAGAGATTTAGCATACCTCAACAGCTTTAGTTATCTATTTGAAGAAATAACCAACAATCCGCAAATTGTAACGTCTGTTTATGCAGATGAATTTCACTTTTTATTGAAGAATAAAATTAGTGCTGACTTTTTCTTCCAAGCATATAAACGCTTTAGAAAATACAATGCTGATTGTACCGTATCAACCCAACAGATTGATGATGTATTAAAAGCACCTGATAATATCGGTAAAGCAATTATTGGGAATAGCTTTACAAAAGTGTTTTTTGGACTTGATGAAACGGAAGCACAAGGTATTTCAAATGAGTTGAAACTTAAACTCACAAAAAAAGAATTATCGTTCATTACCTCAAAACGGCAAGGGGAAGCTTTACTTTTCCATGGTACAAAGCGAGCAAAGATAAAAGTAGATTTAACACAGGAAGAAATGCGTTTGCTTAACCCAGGCGAATATGAAGATATTTACGGCGTTAGTCCGAAGAAAGAGATCAACTGGTTGTTAAGATCGAAAATTCAATAGAAGGGAGAAGCAAATGAAATACAAAATCTTGAACAATTTACAATTTTACTATCAAGAGAACGTGATTGTCGTTCAAATAAACGAAAAATATCTGACGAATCGAGAACACATTTTTGATGTAGAAGAAAGTGAACAATATTTTGTTGATGTCGAGGAAATTTTAACAAAAGACGGAAAACTAGAAATTGTTTATCACCGTCCTAATGGCTATACACCACTACTTGATTTAAAAGAATATGCTGATTTTTATAAATTGGATATAGTGAATCGATTACTTGAAATGAATGTACTTGAGAAAACGAACACTTATCTAGCAATGCAAAATATTCTACTCAAAGATACACGTGACTTGCTATTTATTTATAAAGCAGATCATTTTGGTAATTTACCTTACTCAACTAAAGAAGAATTAGAGCAATGGAAAAATTTTATTTGTAGTTTTTTTGGTAAATACACGCTTGAAAAGTATGAGAAGAACCGTATCGAAGTTCTAGCAAAAGAAAAAAATTCATTTTTAAATGATATAGAAGCAGTTGAAAGCCTGGAATCATTAAGAGATTTAATAAAAAATCGACTAACCGAAGAACAAAAGAATTTCTTTTCTACTGAATTACAGGATAAGAAAGCAGACGTTCGAAAAATTCGCAGAAATAAAAGCTTAAAAATTGCGTTAGTTGTAGGTGTTATTGCGTTATATGGCGGTACGGTTTTTCTTATGAAAGTAAATGAGAAGAAACAAGTTACGGCTACACAGCAAAGCGCAGAAACCGAGATCACTATATTAAATAAGATTATTGATAATGATAGTGAAAATATCGAAAAAGATATGCAAAAGCTCAATTATCCTAAGAAAAAACAAGTTGATATTTACGTGAAACTTGGTGATTATACCAAGGCTTATGAACTTGATAAGAAGTCAGATAAAAAAATTATTCAAAGTCTGTACAAACAAGGAGAAACCGAAAAAATAGAAGCCCTTGATTTACCAGGAAGCGACTATTTAGCAGATTTCAAGAAGATTTTAGCTTATGACAATTCAACAGATATTGAGTACCTGGTTCAGACAAGTACCGATACAACTATTATAGAAGCGTTGATCGATCAAGCGGTAAAGAAAAAAGATATTCCAACGGTAAAAACAATCCGTCAAGTATCTATTACACAAAAAAAATTAACAATCGATCCTAAGAAACAAATCAACATGATTGATTTATTAATTGAAAATAACAGCAAAGAGTTAGAAAATATGTATAAGGATAATTCCTTAAATAGCGACTTGAAGAAAAAACAAACAAATGACCTATTAGAAGAAAATAACACGTTGCTTAGTGAAAAGATTGAATTAACAAACGCTGAAAAAGATTAGGAAGGTTGGTGATTTCATATTATGGGAGCAACGGCTGCCAAACTGCTTATTCGTTATCGAAAACCGATAGCAAAAGCAATTTTAGGCTTTTTCGTTTTTATCATTGTAATCTTCCTTCTTATTTTTAGTAACGATCAAACAGCCCCTAATGGTGGACTAGCGACAGAAAACAAAAATTTAAGTGAATCTGTTTTGAGATACAAAAGCACCGTTGAAAAATATGCTAGGCAATATGACGGTATGGAATATGTACCTTATATCTTAGCACTCATGCAAATTGAATCGGGCGGGAATGGTGGCGATCCTATGCAATCAAGCGAAAGTTTAGGATTGCCCCCTAACACTATTCAAGACCCCGAACGAAGCATACAACGAGGAGTTGAATTTTTTGTTCAAAATATGAAAGGTGCAATTAGCAGAGGTGCAGATATAAAAACAGCTCTTCAAGCTTACAATTATGGCGGTGGTTTTGTTGATTTTGTCGTGAAGAATGGCGGAACGTATTCTTTTGAATTAGCTAAACAATTTTCTATTAATATGTCAGGTGGCGAAAAAGTACCTTATGTAAATGCCATATCCACTTCAATGGGCTACAATTACCGCTATAATTACGGAAATATGTTCTATGTACCCAAACTACTTGAATACGTTAATGAAAGCCAGGCAAGCGCAGAGGACGTTCAAAACAATTCTAACAATACAGGTGTTGTTCAAGTTGATGTACCCAGCGAATACAAAAATAAATTACGTTATCCAAGATATGACGGACACAACTATAATACAAGCGGTAGTTATCCATTTGGGCAATGTACCTGGTACGCTTTTAATCGTATGGCTCAAATTGGCAAGCCAGTTGATGATTTTATGGGCAATGGTGGTGAATGGGGCTATAAAGGGAAAGCGTTAGGCTATAAAGTAACGAATAAGCCAAAAGTAGGTACGGCAATTTCTTTCCCACCTGGTTCTTTTGGCTCTGATCCAGTTTACGGACATGTTGCCTTTGTGGAAGTCGTAAATGCAGACGGTACGCTTTTAGTATCAGAATGTAATGTTGTAAGCCCAGGAAGTGGAACAATCAGTTATCGAGTAGTACCAGCTTCTATTGCAAATATTGCAAGTTATGTTGAATAAGGAGAGGAAGAAATGGAATTTGACAAAATAAAAGTAAGTTTATTTGTTTCAATGCTTGTTTTACTTGTGGTTACCATAGGCATGATTGTTTTTGGGATCAAACAAGGAGAGCAGATCCGCCAGTTAAAAAGCGAATTAAAAAGCGTACAAACGGAATTAGCAAACAAACAATCGGAACAAGACACTAACCAAAGCGAGTCAGAAAAGATTATCAAAGAATTTTATAAGACAGTTTACAACTATGAAAAAAGTCAAAAAGAAATATCTATGACAACCGTTAAAGAATTAGCAACAGACAACGTTTATCAAGAATTACAAAACGAGATCAACGTAAACAATTCATATAGCCCACAACAAAATACGATTCAAAAATCATCAGTAAATGAAAATGAAATTAAAATTCTTGCTTATGAAAGCAAAGATAATACACAACAGTATTTAGTAACAGCACCAATCCACCAGGTTTTTAATGGTACAAAAAATGATTTTGAAATTAATCAACTCATTCAAATTAAAAACCAAAAAATCACTCAAAGAACGACAATTCAATTAGGAGAGGAGTAGAAACATGACAAAGAAAAAGCAAGAGCAAGAGCAAGTAAAATTGATTGTCCTAGTTATACTTTATCTTCTATTGTTACCAGTAACATTGATTGTATTTAAATTATTACCTTATATCATTGCTAATGATACAAACATTGAATTGAGTACTTTTGTTACAAGCATTTTAAAACACCCTGTCACAACATTTTTAGAGATCATACAATCTGCTTACATGATCCCATTTTTTATCGTGCAGATCATTGTTTTAATTATTTTATTTGTATTTCTACACCCTACCAAACGCCAACCGTTTGAGGTTGTCGGAAAAACAAACCCTGTTCATGGATCGGCTTATTGGGGGGAAGAATCAGAAATAAACGCACCAAAAAATGTTCATTTGATCCCTGAAAAGTCAATGAAAAAAATATTAGAAAAGTCAATGAGGAGGGGGAAAAATGAGTAGTTTGTTAGCAGAATCAGACGGTTTAATCTTAGGGAAATTCCAAAGCGGAAATGTTGTGATCCAACCCGAAGATAGCAAAATAAGCAATCGAAATATTTTTGTAGTAGGTGGTCCAGGATCATTTAAAACACAAAGTTATGTTTTGCCTAATGTTGTAAATAATCGCAGTACGTCAATTGTTGTAACCGATCCAAAAGGTGAAATTTACGAATTAACCAATGAAATAAAAAAAGCCCAGGGCTACAAAACAGTTGTCATAAATTTTAAAGATTTCTTGCTAAGTTCTAGGTACAATCCGTTACTCTATATCCGCAAATCAAATGATACAAACAAGATTGCAAACGTCATAGTATCAGCAAAGAATGATCCCAAACGGAAAGATTTTTGGTTCAATGCACAATTAAACTTATTAAATACGTTGATTAAATATGTTTATTTTGAATATGAACCAAGCGCAAGAACAATTGAGGGTATTTTAGACTTTTTAGAAGAATTTGATCCACGCTATAACGAAGAAGGTGTATCAGAACTTGATGAACAATTTGAGCGGTTGCCAGACGGACACGAAGCAAAACGCAGTTACTATTTAGGCTTCCGACAAGCACAAAGTGAAGCAAGACCAAACATTGTTATTAGTCTATTGACGACTTTACAAGATTTTGTTGATAAAGAAGTATCAGAATTTACCAGTACAAACGATTTTTTCTTTGAGGAATTAGGAACGTCAAAAATTTGTTTATACGTGCTAATTTCCCCATTAGATCGAACTTGGGACGGCTTAGTGAATCTCTTTTTCCAACAAATGTTTACAGAGTTATATTTTTTAGGGGATAAGCACAACGCAAAATTGCCAGTACCTTTAGTTATGTTACTAGATGAATTTGTCAATTTGGGCTACTTTCCAACATACGAGAATTTTCTTGCAACGTGTCGAGGGTATCGTATTTCAGTTAGTACCATATTGCAATCTTTGCCCCAGGGCTTTGAACTTTACGGAGATAAGAAATTTAAAGCGATCATTGGGAATCATGCCATTAAAATATGTCTAGGTGGTGTAGAGGAAACGACCGCCGAATACTTTTCAAGACAAGTAAATGATACAACAATCAAAGTATATACAGGCGGAACAAGTGAAAGTAAAACGTCCGCAAAAACAACTAACCGAAGCGGAAGTAAGTCAGAAAGCTACGGTTACCAAAAAAGGCGATTGATTACCGAAGGGGAAGTTATCAATTTACAACAAGAAGAAAATGGCAGAAAAAGTATAGTGTTGATTGACGGTAAACCTTACATGTTAAGAAAAACGCCACAATTTGAATTGTTCGGAAATCTTCTTAAAAAGCATGAAATTTCACAGCAAGATTATATAAGCAGTCAAACGGAATTTGCCAAAGAATACATTGAGGAATTGGAAAAACAGCACAAACAACGAAAAGTGCAACTAGCAAGCGCCCCAATTTTTCACGAGAAGAAACAAGAAGATGATTTGAATAAAAAAGAAATAAATCTACCTGAACAACCGAGCGAATCAGAAGTAACAGAAGAAGAGGAAGAAAAAGAACTATTAATGAGTGATATTCTAAGTAGTTTTGATGAAGGTATAGAGGAAAACACAACCAACAATGACAACAGCGAATTACCATTTTAAAGATCGGAGGAAATCAAATGAATGGATTGAAAGAATTTTTTGGGAATATCCCAATGTTTCAAAAGCAAGTAGAACGAGAAATCGAAGAAAAAGGGATTGAACCTAGTGAGGGTATTAAAAAAATGGAATTTAGCCGTCAAGTGATCCGTAACGTAGTGATTGGCGTTTTAGTTGTCGGTATTCTTGCTTTTGTGGGCATTTCTTATTTTAACAATAAGAATCAACCACCAGTGACACCAACAGCCACCACCGCAAGCAAAGAAAGCAACCAGTCAGAAACAAGCGGAGAAGCCACAGAAAACAGCTCACAAGCCGTTCAAGGTTCAAGCGACCATTTACTCAAATTAAGTGCGAAAGAGCGAGCAGACGAAGCAACAGAAGCTTTTGAGAGTTGGTACAAGTCTTTCTCTAATGGTGACGTGATTTTAGAAATCAACAAAGAATTATTGAAAGAAGGGTCAGGCGGTACAAGCCCGATTGAATTACAAACAAAACTGATTGATAACTTAAAAGCCAAATTTGGCGATAAGGTATCAGAAGATTTTTATACAGGGCTACAAGCAAGCTTCAATTTCAATCCAGTGATCGTTGACGGTACCAAAGGGCTAACGATTTCTAAACAAAATGATGATAAAAGTCAATGGTTGTGTACCTGGTTCTTAGATACGGAAAAAACAGAACAAAATACAAAAATTGTGTTGCGCAATGATTTTTCACCCGAATATTTTGATTGGAGAAAAGATTCAGAAAGTAGCGATAAAACCAAAAATTTATTGACAGAAATTGATTGGGCTAATGATTTAAGCTATGAAACCATAGGTATTTCACTTATGCACTCTAGCAAAAAAATCGAGAGTCCTGAAATTGTATTCGTTGTTATGAAGTATAGTGACAAACTTGCTAAATGGCAGGTTACAGGATCGATTGGAGGTATTACTCAATGACGTTAGCAAATGACATAGGAAATACAGTAGGCGAAGGTGTTTCAAATGTTACCGAGGCTATCTCAAACGTTTTTGAAGGCGTAAAAGAGAGTGTCGATAGTGTGTTGCACCCGATTGATAGCTTGTTAGGGAATTGGGGCAGTGACTTGTTAGAAGCCAGTATGAAAATTGCCAATAAGACGACTTTTGATATTCCCAATATCGAATTGATTAGTACGATTACGAATGTCTTTGTTTTTGCCACAACTACCTTTGCGATTTGTATTGTGTTGTATAAGGTCATTGAAGCGCAAATACAAGCTTCTAATGGGAGTGGTGACGCATTGACCGCTAATATTGTTCAAAAGCTGTTTTACTCGTCTATTGCCTTAGCAACGTTGCCCTGGGCAATGAACTTTTTTATCAAAAAGATTGTTGCACCAATCGGGGAATATGTGATTCAACAAGTCGCTAATGATTTGAATGTGGAAACGATCGGTGAGCGATTGCGTAATTTCTTAGTATCAAATTTCTTTAATGGTGGCGTTAGTGCCGTTGTTCTCTTTGTTTTTGTGATATTCTTTGCCTTTTCCATTGCAAAGTATTTTGTAGCGATCTGTGTCTTTTATGCCGATTTCTTGGTACTGACTATGTTGACACCGTTAGTCGCCTTATCCCTTTTAACGGACGAGCAAAATTACTTTCAAATATGGATCAAAGAACTGTTATCCGAAGCACTCACAATGCTTATTAAGCTTATTTTGTACTTACTCATGATTACACTCATGATTGCTGAAAAATACACGTTACCAAACTTTATGTTAATGGTTGGTTGTGGCTTGTTGATTATCAAAACACCGTCTGCCCTACAAAATATGTGGTATTCAACCAAAGTGTCAAAAGGTGGCGGACTTGGAAACTTAGCAATGATGGCTATGTTTAGAAAATAAGAGAGGGGGATAACGATTGTCTTATTATTTTGAAATACGAATTATTCTTCCCGAAGAAGAAAAACAATTTTTGAATCGAAAATTAAGTAAAAGCGAATTATCCGAAGTCACACACTATTTACAACAAAAGACAAGTCGAGGAATTCCAGTTAAATTTCGTGTAGGTATTTTTAGAGTAGAAGATCAAACAAAAATTATGTCTGTTACGCTGAATACAAAAAATACCAAAGAAACGGACGTAATTAACTTGTTATTAAATCGAGTAACAGATCAACACGTTTTAGTTTACTTGAATGAACCAACAGAACCAACAACGCTTAATACGCAAGAATTAAATCGTCAGGAGTTAAAAACGAGTAATGAACGCCAAGAAATACCGCAGACAGAAATTCCAACTGAAACAGTAAATGAACCTAGTGTTATTAAGGAAATATCGAAAAAGAACCAAGCAAAACAAACGAATAGTAGAAAAGAATCACTATCAGAATCCATAACCAAGAAAAATGTTCCCAGAATTCATTTGTTCATATCTATTTTGACTCTTTTTATTGTATTATTGATAGGAATAAGTGTTATTCAACAAGTACAACTTCAATCAGTCAAAAAAGAGAGCGAATTATTGGAAGAACAAATTGAACGTGTCAAAGAAACGGATATTTCTCAATCGAAAATAGATACTTTTGGAAGATACTTTTTGACTTACTATTTTTCACAGGAAAAAAATCAAGAAAATTATCAGTCAAGTTTAAGAACATATGTATCCGAAAAGGTAGATATATCCGATTGGAAAGCGTTAGGGAAAACGCTTAAGAGTGTCAATTACTATGGTAGTGAACAAACAAAAAAAGGGTATAGCGTTGAATACCTTCTAAATGTTTCAGTAGACAATCGTAGTAAAATGCAAAAAATCACTTTTGAGGTTGAACCAACTAAAAACGGCTTTCTTGTGACAACTCAACCAAAACTTACAGACTTCTCTTTTAACTGAAATACGCTAAAAAGAGAGTGCTTAAACAATGGGAAAAATTAATTTAAATCAAATTTACACAGCAAAAGAAATGAGTGAAAGGATAGGTAAGAATAGAAATTACCTATCCCAAGCTTACCGTAATAACAAACATGAAATACTTAAAAATTTTAATTATCGAAAAATTGGTGGAACAATTATTTTCTCTGATAATCCCAATAATGATTTATCGCAATTGATTACAGCAAAAGAAGCAAGCCAGTTGTTAGGAAAGAATGATGAATACTTTGCCCACATTTATAAACGGTTTCCTCATAGACTAGAGGGAATCGATCACATTTATACAGGTAAAACATTATTCTTAACGAAAGAATCGCTAGAAGTTTTTAAAAAAAAGATGAATAAAAATGTCAGATAAAGCATATTTGTGATATACTATTTATGTACACAAATATTAGTTTTTAAGGAGAGAAGAAAATGAAAAAAATTGCCCTTTTAACACTTTTTAGTACAGCGCTATTGGTATCAGCTCCACTTGTTAGTTTTGCGGACGAGGCAACAGGTAGTTCAGGTGTCAGTGTTCTAGCTGATGATGTAGTTGATCCAGTAGAACCAACCGATCCAACTACTCCGGTTGATCCAGTTGATCCAGTTGATCCAGTTGATCCAGTTGATCCAGTTGATCCAGTTGATCCAGTTGATCCAGTTGATCCAGTTGATCCAGTTGATCCAGTTGATCCAGTTGATCCAGTTGATCCAGTCGATCCAACAGAGCCAACGGAGCCAACAGAGCCAACGGAACCAACGGAACCAACAGAGCCAACGGAACCAACGGAACCAACGGAACCAACGGAACCAACGGAGCCAACGGAACCAACGGAACCAACGGAGCCAACGGAGCCAACGGAGCCAAGCAAGCCGACAGAGCCAACAGAACCAAGTAAACCAGTAGACACAAACCCAATCGAAAACCCAGTTAATACAGATACAGGCGTTGTGATTGTTGCAGTTGAAGATAGTAAACCAATCATTCAATTAGCAGACGGAACAACAAAAAAAGTTGAAGCTAAAGAAATTGGAGCAGACGTTCAAAAAGACGGAACAGTTACAGTTAAAGGTTTAGACGGAAAAATGAAAGTTTTACCAAAAACAGGTGAAACAGCAAATATTGCATTGTCTGTCCTAGGTTCATTAATGGTATTAGGATCAGGAATCATTTTTAAAAAGAGAATTTAAGTAAATTTAAAAGCATGGTCGCAAGTTTCACTAGCAGCCATGCTTTTATTGAATCATTGTAGGACATTTTAAAGATAATTGCCCACTTTAAAATTAAACATGTGCTTAGAATCGTTCTAGGCAACACCAATAACAACCGTAGAATCAGCAACTTGGAATCATTTTACAATCATGTTATAACGTTGGTAATTATGCTAAAATCTTTTTTACGAACATAGTAGGAGAATTATATTAATTAATATAAATATTATTATCAAATTCTATGATTGATAAAGATACAGTATCGATAATGTTAAATAACATTAGTGTTACAGTGTTAAAATGGGATAATGTTATTTAATATTTTAACATTTGTGTTATTTAACATTTTAACACTATGGGTAAGTGTATTCCGGGGGAGATAATTATTGCATTAATAAGTAGATACGTTATAATAGTGTTAAATAACACAAAGGGGGAGTACGTGAATGGTAGCTACTGTTATGAGTTTTGCAAACTTTAAGGGGGGAGTAGGGAAAACCTCAACTTCTGCTTTAGTCGGATACAATTTATCTAAATTAGGGAAAAAGGTGCTGATTATTGATTTTGATGCACAAGCCAATCTCACTTCATTGTTACTTAAAACAAAAGCATCTGATAGCGATATTATTACGATTGATACATCATTGATGTCGGCTATCAATGAGAATATTTCATTAGATAGCATTGTTATTCCTATTAGTGATACATTGCACCTCATTCCTAATGCCGTAGATTTTTCCATGTACACACGTTATCTCGAACGAAACTTTAACACTGAAATAGAAAAAGTTTCTTTTTTCAGTGAATTAATCGCACCATTAAAAGATATTTATGATTTTATTTTTATTGATGTGCCGCCTACGTTAAGTCTTCTAAACGATACAGCATTCTATGCCTGTGATCAGATTATTGTTGTCCTACAGACACAAGAACGTTCCTTAGCAGGGGCAGAAGTGTTTATTGAGTACTTACAACAAACCCTTATTGATGAATTTCATTCGAAAGTTGATATCTTAGGCATTTTACCTGTCTTGAGTAAAAAAGGTGCCCGAGTAGATGATGAAATTTTGAAATCTGCTTACGAGGAATTTGGAGTAGAAAATATCTTCGACAACAAGATATCGATTATGGAACGGGTAAAACGGATGGATATGGAAGGTATTACGGATAATGATAGAGATATTCATGACCGTCGCGTCCACGAGACATTCACCCATGTTGCAAAAGAAATTATGACACGTTTAGAAGGGTAGGGAATCATATGGCTTTATTGGATCATGATAAAAATAAAAGCAAAACAACCGGAAAGAAACTTCTTACCCGCGGACCAAGGATAGAAGTGGATTCCCAAGTTAATAGAAGTGATATCGAAAAAACCACTCCTTCTGAAGTGGTAAAAGAGAATCCAACAAGTAGTTTGGCAACATTATCAACGACTATCACAGAACCTGTCAATATCCGTGTCGATAATCATATTCGTAACCGCATCGCTGCATTGATAACCATGGGGCATTCAGATACACAAAAAGAAATGGTTGAGACACTTGTTAATCTATTTATCGAAGGGTTAGAAAAAAGTGAACTCAAACGTTTTGAAGATTTAGTAGATATCTATGAACAAAAGGATTATATGAAACATCAGAAAAAGAATAATAAGAGGAAATAGAATAAAATGTTAAATAGCATTTTAATACTATAATACTTTGGGAATCTTCCTTACTTGTTTCACTTTTACTATTGAGAAGGAAACGAAAAAATCTATATGGTTATTATCTAACTACGAATTAAATTAATCTTACTGTAAAAAAACGAAGAAGAGCCAACAAGTATTAGAAATATAGGATCAAGTATGATAAAAAGAGCTACCGTATTAATGGTTGCATGAACGATGGTGCATTTTAGTCGACAACGATAAAGAGTTTAATTTTAAGCTATATGGTTTTTGAGAAGGAGAAGTTATGCAAAATATTTCAAGTAATACAAATAAAGCAAACAAAAATTTTAGTCAAGAGTGTCCACATTCAAATATTATTGATCCAGGAGTTAAAAATATGAATCTCCTTAATAATGTAATAAAAGGAGATAGTATTGAGACTATGAAACTAATGGAAGATGAATCAATTGATTTGATTTTATGCGACTTACCCTATGGTCATACTCAAAATCAATGGGATAGCATAATTCCACTAGATCTGCTGTGGGAGCAATATAATCGAATTATTAAACCTAATGGTGCAATACTCCTTACGGCTAGTGGTATGTTCACTGCTCAGCTTATGCTAAGCAATCCTAAAAATTTTAAGTACAAAATTATCTGGGAAAAATCAAAAGCCACAAACTTCTTAAATGCAAAAAAACAACCACTACGTAAATATGAGGAAATATGTGTCTTCTATAAAAAGCAGCCTACTTATAATCCTCAAATGAGTGAAGGGGTAGCTTATGATAAAGGAATAAGAAAAAACCAGTTAACAGGTAGTTACGGAGATTTTCTTCCAGTTAAAGTTAAAAGTAAGGGTTCACGATACCCAACGGATATGGTGTACTTTAAAACTTCTGAATCTGAAGGAACCGTATATCATCCTACTCAAAAGCCTGTTGAATTGGGAAGATACCTTATCCGAACTTACAGTAATCCAGGTAATATAGTACTAGATAATACTTGTGGCAGTGGATCTTTCTTAGTTGCTGCGGTACTAGAAGGAAGAAATTTCATTGGTATTGATAAAGATGAAGATAGTAATAGATTTAAAAATGATACAATAAGCTATACTGAAGTTTCTAAAATGAGGATTTTAGAAGCATTTAGTTCTTTAGATAATTCTGACAAAAAGGAGCAACTTTTCCGTTGCAACGTACTGGAGTGATTAGATAAAAATGGTGAGATTAGTAGAAAATGAAAGAAGTTGGGCGATAGAGCTCATTTCTGAAATAAATAGCTATCTGTCTTCTGTTAATTTACAAATGAAAAAGGCTGGCGGAGAAACTACCATTAATAACTATAGAAACGCTGATGGTAGCAAAAGAAAAATCATGTTCCCTGATGTATTAATCTATTCAGATTCCGAACGAAACAATTTACTTCAAGGTTGGGAAGTAAAGTTGCCGGACGTTCCTGTTCATAATGAAGAATATATAAGGGATGCACAGTATAAGGCTAATAAACTGGGACTTAATAGTACAGTTCTTTGGAATTTTCATGATGTTGTACTATATGTAAAAGACAATAACGGACACTGGAGAGTAGAACACCAGTGGAACAATTTAAATTCTATACAAAATAGGGAAGATGTACATAAGCAACAAGACATTTGGAAAAACTTCTTGATAGATTTTTTAATTGAACTATCTGACTTTTATACGAGAGGAGTTATCGAAGAGCGGAAACTAGTTGAAATTTCTAATAGTTTAACTACGTTTTTAATCGAAGATAACAAAGAATTTCTTGCTCAGTATTTAAGAACCCTTTCTAGAAGTAATCGTTTAATAGGCATTAATATTTCTAAATGGTGGAATATTGCAAAAAATGAATATTTACAAGACGAAAATGACGAATATGTTGCTTATTCTAAGAACATACTTTTAAACTGGATAATTCGATTCACATTCGGACACATTATACTTAATACACATACGTTGGCTACTCAACTCCAAAAAATCACTTCTGAAAACACTCCAGCGGAAGTTAATAAAATATTTCAGAGTATAACTGAAACAAGTGATTTTTATACTATATTTAGTTCTCAAGAATATAGTGAATTATTACCAAACAGTGTTTGGGGACGGCTAGTGGATTTTAACGCCTTTCTAAATGATAAAATCCTAGACCATGGATTAATGCAACAGTTACTGGAAAATTCTGTAAGCCAGTATAAAAGAGAAGTAATAGGTCAATTCACTACCCCAGAAAAACTAGCTCTTCTCTTGTTACACTCTACTGTTATAAACCTAGATGGTAATGATATTGATCCATGCTGCGGTACTGGTATAATTCCTAAAAAAATTATAGAATTAAAAGTAGCCAGCGGTATTTCAGAAGAAGAGGCTCATGAAAAAACGTGGGCTTCGGATAAAATGTTGTTTCCATTACAAATAGCCAATATGTCAATCACTACCCATACTTCTATGAACATAATCAATAAAGTATTCCAGAGAAATGTATTTGGATTAAATAATAATATACCTGTTAAATTAACCTCTCCTGCTGATGGAAATGAGAAAGAGTACGTTCTACCTAAATTTATGAATGTTACCTCTAATCTTCCTTTTATACCATTTGAAATCATAGAAGAAAGTGAAAGAGAATATATTTCTGAAATCAGTGAACAAATCAACCATGATACTAATGGAAATATAACATTTAGTAGACGATCCGATTTTTACTTCTATATAATTACCTATTTAAATAGTATTTTAGATGAAAATGGACGTATTGGAGTAATAACATCTAATTCATGGTTAGGAACGGATTCTGGTAAACCTTTTTATAACTTACTTATCCACTATTATAATGTGAAGACCATTATTATTTCAGGAAACAAAAAATGGTTTCCAAACGCAAACGTTATGTCGTCTATTATTGTACTTGAAAAAAAACTTAATTCCCTTCAATTACAGGAGCACCCCATTAATTTTATTGTATTGAAGAAATCTTTGAATGACTTAAGCGATGATGAAATTATCAATATAGGCCATGATATATTACTTGGAGATGAAAATGATGATATCTCCATAAATCCTTATAGTATAAGTGAAATTAATTCCTATACTAATGATTATCAGATTTCTCTAAATTCTTTATTCTATGATGTAAACTGGCTTAATGATTTAGAAGGTAAGATTGTGCCTGTTTCAGAGATATTTGATGTAATTCGTGGTATTAGACGTGGTTGGGATCCACTATTTTATCCTGAAGATGGTCATAATATTGAATCGATTTATATTCAAAGACTTTTAAAATCCTCAAGAAGTATAACGCACTATGACGCTCAAACTGATTCAGATGCTTTTTGTTGTTCCAAGAGCATAGAAGAGTTAACTAATTTAAATCATACAAGCGCTCTAAGTTGGATCGATAGGTTTAAAGGAGCAACAAACAACACCGGTAAGCCTTTGACAGAAGTTCTTGGGAGTGGAAGACAGAGGTGGTATGAAATGACGTCCGATGGTTCAATGGCAGAACTTGTAACCTCATTAAATCCAGGTTCTCGCTTGTTCTGGGCAAAACTTGAGGAACCTTCTTTTATCAATCAAAGATTAATCGGTATTTCTAGGAATAGTGCCTTTCAAAACTTAGATATAAATTTACTCCACGCCTTATTAAATTCGTTAGTGGGACAATTCTTTATTGAATCTACTGGTTTTGGAAGAGGACTTGGAGCACTTGATTTGAGTAAAGATAACATTCAAAGAATCAATATGTTAAACCCAAATATTTTATCTAATAATCAAAGAAATATAATAGTACAATCCTTTAATAAACTTAAAGAAAATCCAATCGGAAATACTTTAGAAGAAATAAATACGCCAATAAGGTCACAGTTTGATAAAATTGTTTTAGAATCCTTTGGAATGTTAGATAAGTACGAATTAATAAAAGAAAGCTTAATTAGAATGCAGTCCTCTCGCTTGTCCGCAAATAGCTAGTTTAAAATTCCTTTAAATACAGAGAAAAGAGTGGTAAAAGGTGTTCAGTCCCGACGCCACTTCGCGAATAAGCTCTGGATGGTCTCAGGCCATCCAGAGCTTATTCGCTCTTGTGATTCTAGACTGTATTTTTGAGCATGCTTAAGAGACAACAATTTAGTAAGCTCAATTAGCTCATCTCTATTTTAGACAGGGGAATACTGATTTCATTAATAGATTCTAAATGGCTTGTACTTCCTATAATTTCTTCAAGAACGATATTTTCTATTATTTTTTCAGTAGGATAATATAGAATAATGAGTGTCAAAACAATGATGAAATCATTTAGTTCTTATAAATTAGACAAGAGAAAATAAATATTCCATATCTACTTTATTGGATCCATAACATGACTAAATTCTGAATACTTTTTAAAGCTTATCATTTGGTAAAACTGAATATAAGTTAATTATATAGACTGAAAATTTTGAATTTTCAGAATAGAATAACTTAAAAGTACTGACAAAATTTTTTAAAGGGGCAATATTAATGTTCTGAGATAATCAAATCTTACCGAAAATATCAAAAGTCCAATGTGACACAATCGGATTCTGTCACATTCGCTAAAATCGCTCCATCCTTAGAGGCTCTAAGAGGAAATCATTTTTCTTTTAGGGCCTTTTTTCTATAGCTTGTTTAAATGTGACTTATCATCTGTTATAATCTTGTTAAGTAACATTTGAGAGGGGACTAAAAATGAAGAGCGTGGAACCGATTCGCGACAAAAAAAAGATCGATGCCATGAAGGCAATTTTGGCTGCCGGAAAATATGGGCAACGAAATTTAGTGCTCTTTTCGATCGGGATTAATACAGCGTATCGAATCTCCGATTTAAGACAGTTAAAATTAAGTGATGTATTAGAAATTTCTCGTGGACGGGTGATTGTTAAGGAACGTCTGGCTATGAAGGAACAAAAAACAGCCAAACACAATTCGGTCTTCATTTCGAACAAATTACGAAAGGTGATTCTCGATTATGTTCAATCAGAATTTTCTGAGCAGTTGCAAGTACAAGACTTCAGCAAATATTTGTTTCCAAGTCGAAAAGGAGCAGATACGCCTTTGACCCGACAAAGCCTTTGGCGGATCATTCATGAAGCAGGAACAGCGGTTGGGTTGAAAGAAATTGGTCCCCATTCGATGCGCAAGACCTTCGGCTATTTTTTGTACAAGCAAGGGACCAAAACAGAGATCATTCAGTCGCTGCTCAACCATTCTTCGCAAAGGGAGACCTTACGCTATATTGGGATCACCCAGGAAGATAAAGATACCGCAGTAAAGAGTTTGGATCTATGACAGAATAATGTCCTATGTAATAGAAGGAAAAATTCAAGAGGTACGAAAATGAACGAAGAAAAGCTTTCTGATTTTTCTGATATATACCAGTTGTTTCGCAAAAAGTCATTTTATCTAATGAAGAAAAAAATATGGATCTAGTATATAAAAAATTTGGAAGGAATTGAGTTAATCTTTAATATTATCTATAAAAAAATAATTTAGAATGTTAATTAAGATAAATCTTGTGTTAAAACTTTGAGTATTAGAGGAGAAGGAGAACGTCTTATGTTAGAAAAAACTGATGTTACTATGTATTCCACAGATGCTAGTTTCAGTTGGAACGGATACAACTATCAAGGGAAAGTTGGATTGCTTGTAGCTTTGAAGAAAATCGAAGAGATTAGGATTAGCGAAGAAGATTTAGCGGACTATTCTTTAGAATTAGAATGGCTGGAGGATTTTTCGATAAAAAAAAATAATGATTATATTACTATTCATCAAGTTAAGACTTATAACTCATCTGCGATATCAAAATATAAGGAAGCAATATGGACTTTATTAGCAAAAATATTAGAATTTAATAATATAGAAAAAGCTTATTTGCATTCGACTAACTGTTTGAATATGCCAGAAGATTTCTTAGAGAAGCAAAGCATCAAAATACCTTCTAATCCCGCAAAGAATCCTCTAATAAAATCACCATATGAGTGCTACAGATTAGTCATTGAGTCAAATAAGTATGATCAACTTTGTGAAAAATTAGATTTGTATGATTATGGAGACAAAGAAAGTGAAAAACGCTTTTGTTCTTTTGATGAAATTGAAACAAAAATCAAAAAGATGATAAAAAGTATTACCGGAATTGCAGCTAGTGATGAACGAATTAATAGGACATATCTTTGTCTGCTAAACTTGGTAGATACGAATATCAAAGAACGACACAAAGCTATCCAAAAAGGGGAGAAAAAAGGAAAAGTTAATATTAATTTTATTGATATCAAAGCAATTATAGATAAAAACCATGAATTACCCAGTAGGGAATACACCATATATTACATGAAAGATGAGTTTCAAAGAATTGCTTCACAATATATAGTTGAAGTTCTTGAAAAAGAGTTCAACATGCAATATTTGTCACAAGAAAATTTTGATCTATTTAAGCAAACTGTCGAAGAAATTTACGATTTGGACGATAGTGAATTTTATGAATTTTGCTTAAAAATATCACCAGACAATGAAGTTACCGCTGAAGATGATGATAATGCATTGAAATTTTTGAATAGTTGTCTCCCAAAGCAAGGGCTAGAGAATTGTTTCTTTGAAATTCTAAAACAGATACGAATGAAAGTTGAGAGCAAAAAATGGGTTTTCAATAAAAGGTTAAGTGATCATAAAAATGTTGTGTATCTGCCTTCTACAATACTTGATGATAATTCTCAATTTAGGAATGAGATGGTGATAAGAAGAATTTACAATAATGAGAATCCGGATTTATTGAGAGAAGTAGAAAAAATAATCACAAAAAATATTACAATAAATTCAATATATGATAGTAGAATATACCGAGATATTCCCGATCCAGATGATGAGAACCAAGAAAATCTAGATGATGAATATCATGACCGGATCACAATAATGAAAAAAATTGGTTTAATTAAGCTTGAAGAAGCAAAGGAGGAATTAGAGTGAAAGAAGTTATTGATGCAATTTTCTTAAATAATGGATTTAAAAAGATACCGATAGTGAATCCGTTCAGTGATACCGTTTCATTTTGGGGGAATTACTCTAAAAAAGCAACAAACTTTTATTTAATTGTATACACAGATGAAATTAATACAGAATTTATCTCAAAGCGAGTTCCAGAATACTTTAATGCTATTAAAACAATCGAAAAAGGATACGATGAGAGAATAGATAAAAATTTATCTATGCTTATTTGTTTGAGAAATAATACTACAAGTATAATTGAGCATAAAAATATATTTGAAATAGAAGAAGATCCGTATTTCTTTAAAAAATATTTACTTGTCTATAATAGAGATATTGAATCAATAAAAAAAGAACTTTTGATGGGAGAGGACATCAACGATACTATAAATAATATTGTTAATGACACAGAAAAGTTTGCCCAATACAAACAAGGTTTAGATAATCCCAATGTAGAACTATATGAAATATGTACTAAGTTGATAACAAAGATTCCATTTATTAGTTTGAAACACACACAAAGTAATCTAAATGACTTATCTAAAACTATAGAAAATTGTTTGGAAAAGAAAGGGCTTAAGGAAAGTAGAAATAAAATTTTGCAACATTTCGATTTAGAAGATGAAGATTTTATTTGCAGAATTGTTGATAACATTGATTTGGAGATTATTAAATATGATTAAGCAAAAAATAAATAAAATATATTTGAAAAATTTTAAGCATGTTAATGAGGCAGAAATTAGTTTTTGTAATAATGACTTAGTGGTTTTAGATGGTCCAAATGGTTTCGGGAAAACAACTATTTTTGATGCTGTGGAGTTAGTAATGACTGGGAAAATCAGTAGAATAACAAACACTATTGATCGCAGGTTAGGTTATGAGTATACGTTATTTTCTAATAATAATGAAGTAGATACAGAAGTTAGAATAGAGTTTGAAAAGGGAGGAGAAAAAATTGTAATCGCTAAAAGGATAGATTCCAAAAAGCATTATACTCAAATACAAAAAAGACCAGATAATTGGAATATTTTTCAAACCTACCGTTTGCCAGAGCTTATGTCTACATTTAATGAAGGTGAAATAATCTCAGATTCAGACGTAGAGGAAATCTTGGATATTTCTGATTTAGAAAGATTTTTCAACTTATTCTACTACGTACAACAGGAAGAAAACACTCTTTTTCTAAAAAAATCTGGAAAGGATCGAATGGAAGCTATATCCTCTTTATTTGATACTAAAGAAGAAGAAAAAGAATTGTTGACAATTATAAAGGCTAAGAAAAGAATAACGAGTAGAAAGGAACTTATTAGGGGACAAGTTAAAAATATCAAAAATCTTTTAGATGATTGGATGAATGAGTTAGAAAAAATCAAAAAAGATAATAAAGAAATTACTTTATATTTCAGACTTTTGCCTAAAAATTCAAATATAGAATGGGATAAGGAGGATGTAAATGTAGATATAACAACAAGAGAGAAGTATCTTAATGAACTTAGGGCTATTTATAAATTAAGAAAAAATGTTGAAGATTTTTTCAATACCCAATTCAATAATCAAATTGATGACTATCTATCAAACAATCAGCTACTTCTAAATACGATTGATTATTCCAATTTTCTTGAAAAACACGATGATTTTATTTCTTTAAAAGCAAAGGAAAAATCGATAAGACGCTTGGAAAGCGCATTTAAAAAAGCGGAAATTAAAAGTAATTTAGATATTTCTATATTTGAAGATATAGAAAATATTTTGCAATTATCACTTGATATTACAGAGATTAAAAGAGATTTGGAAGCCTTAAAAATATCAAAATCAAAATTAACTGATTTTTCAAAAATAGTCCAACAATTTAAAGAAACAAGAAAAGAGCTATTAAAAGATTTCTCTAAGATGAAGCAACCGATAGATAATGATTGCCCGTTATGTGGCGTTCATTTTGATTCGTATGATGAGTTATTAAAGTCTATTCAGGAAAAAGAAGATAAATTTGAAAAAATGACTGATTACGAAGGTCAATTATATGAACAAGGTTTAGATAGTTTCTATGTAAAACATATTACAAATATTGAACAAGAGATTAAAGAGTATTTATCAGAAAGTGAAAATATCATCCCTGATGTTTTTTATGAAGGTTTAGCATTAGCAGTAAAGAAGAAAGATCAGATTTTTGATTTTATTGAATGGTGTAAAGCAAATGATATAGAACTGGGGAATTTTATTAATATTGATGGTAATAAGACCATAAGTAGTGAAACTAGTTTACAAGAACTGACTCAACTTATACTGTCTAAAAAGAAAAATATTAGTTCAGGATACAAAGACCATGAGAACAAAAAATTTATTTTTGAAAATATTTTTAATTCTAACGAAATAGAATTAAGACAAGTTGAGCTGGAGTCCATCTCAAAGAAAGCAGAATATGTTAACTCACTCTTTTATAATAACGGATCAAAGAAAATAGAAGATTTAAAATCACAACTCAAATCAAATGAAATTAAAGAAAAAAAATTAGGTATATCTGAAATAATGGCAACGGATATTATATCCGTTTATGAAGCTGAAATTGCAAGACATTGGAGGAAAATTATTCGGGATATTGAGATTCCATTCTATATTTATAGTGGGAAGATTATTCAAAACTATCAATTGGGGTGTGGATTATTCATACGTGAAAAAGATAATTATGAAAAAAGCATCATGTTCGTTTCAGGGATAGAGAATGATCATGACGCGATTAACTATCTATCATCTGGCCAACTCTCGGGATTGGTAATAGCTTTTACACTTGCTCTGAATAAGGTCTATGAAAACAAATCACTAGGTGTGTTATTAATAGATGACCCTGTCCAAACAATGGATGAAATAAATATTGCGTCTTTTGTAGAGTTACTAAGAAATGATTTTAGTCAAAAGCAAATAGTATTATCAACTCATGAAGAAGAAATATCTAAGTATATTCGATATAAATTCTCAAAATATGGTTTAAAAACAAAAAGAATCAATGTTAAAAATCAGCTTTATAAATGATTATTTAGTTAAATCATGCTTATATTTGAGTTTCTATTATTAGTTAAGGGAGCGGCTCTGTATTCGTAATTTTGAATTCAGAGCAGTTAATAAGAGTATCAACTATTTTTATAATTTTCACAATATCAAATGCACTTTATTTTAAATCATCCACAGTTTAATTATATTTTAAACTACGTTAACAATGAATATGGGTAATCCAAATTCATTGTTAGCAAAGCAGCAGTTCTATTAATAAATCTGATTAAAAAACATCCATTCCATAATGCAAACAAACGTACTGCATTTCTAGCTGCATATGTTTTTTTCAAGCTAAATGGCTACTCACTAAAAATGGAAAATCAGGAAGTCGTAGAACTTGTAGTTAGAATTGCCACTTATCAGGGTGAATTTGATGCGTTAAAAGAGGCAACGACAGATATATTAAAAAATAATTCAACAAATATTGATACAAAAAAATAGAAGCAAACTAGTGATTCAGTTAAATATGGAGTGCTAGTTTGTTTTTATTTTAGTTTACATAATATATATTATACAAAGATTAAAATTACTGGCGAATGTTAGGATTAAGTGCAACAATCAAATAATTCCATATAACAATCATTCGTGATTTGGTCTATTATATCATGTTCCGTTTTTGATATATAGCTTATTGTTCGTTTTTTTCTTTTTATAACGATGTAAAATCATTTTAATTGTTTCTAAGAAATTTTCGAATACTCTAAATCAAATTTAAATTGCGGTGATTTCCATTTGAAAAGTTTTCTTGGTCGTAAATTCATACTTTGAACGGCCTGATTGATTTTATGTTGAGAAATATTTTTAAAATTAGATGGTTTTGGAAAATATTCTCGTAGTAATCCATTATGGTTCTCATTTGATCCTCGTTCATGTGGTGCGTACGGATTAGCATAATAGATTTTGCAATCAAAAGTATCTTCAATAAGTCCAATTTCGAACTGATTGACAAATTCGCTTCCACGATCGCATGTGATTGTTTTCACACCATTTGGATACATTTCGACTAAACGTTTAATTGCTGACATCATTGATCTACCTGTTTTATTTGGGATCTTAATCGCTATATAATGCCTCGTTTTACGTTCGATAAACGTCGCTAGGCACGCTGAGACACCTTCTTGTCTAGACACGACAGTATCAGCTTCCCAATGACCGAACTCCGTTCGTAACTGAACCTCTTCAGGCCTGTTACTCAACGTACGTCCCTCAAAAAAAGCTCGATCTGGACGTTTTAATCGGTTACTCGTATTTTTTATTTTGTAACGTTTTCCACGGTTACGTAATTTTTTTATGTCGAAAGGAACAATTTTTTTATAAATCCAACTATAAATAGTTGATGTACAAACCTTTACGCTACGAACGGCATTAGCGATCTGCTCTGGCGAATATTTCATATCAAGATACTTCATAATCGTTTTAGTGTTGTGCACGGTGGCCTTAGTAGTTGTTCCGCAATTTTTCTTGCGAATACGCGCTAAATTACCAGCGCTTGTTGCTTGATAAGGCAAACTAGCGAGACTCTTCTTCTTTCTTTGCTCAGACCCACGTTTGATCTCTCTAGAGATCGTTGATCTGTGACGATCCAATCGGCGAGCTATCTCAGCCTGAGATACCCCTTCCCTCAGATACGCTTCTATTTGCCCACGTTCTTCAGACGATAAATGGTTATACGACATTTAAAACCCTCCTAAAAAAATAAGTTTAGTAAACTACGCTACTCAGAAATCACAAAGAATACTACTCAAAAATTGCTTAGTGACAATAC
>NZ_BAAFRV010000023.1:0-25405 GCF_045862035.1 Enterococcus hailinensis
CTGTGAGCGAGTAAAACAAAAAAACGTTATCCAAAGTATGTCCCGTAAGGGGACACCTTCAGATAACGCTCCAATAGAGTCGTTTCATGCCTCACTAAAGTCAGAAACGTTCTACATCTCAAAAGAGACGATAGGCTCTAATACTAGAGTAATCGATATTGTAGAAAATTACATCTATTTTTGGAATCATAATAGAATTTTATCCAAATTAGGGTATCTTTCGCCCGTCGATTACCGGTCAGCAAGATTAAATTGAGTTGCTCTTTTTATTTTGTATCAAAAAGTAGTTGCACTTCCAAGGTCACTTCTCAAGAAAGTGACCTTTTTTAATCGAAAAAAACTTGCCAATTTAAAGTTTCATGAGCCGCAAAACATAAATCGATTTGAGCTTGAGTATTCTTTGCCTCCGCTAACGGGGGTAACTGATCTTTCGTGAACCAGCCAATTTGCAAGGTTTCAACATTTTCGATAAAAGAACCGCCAATCAGTTGACACTCGACAAATACTTTACAAACACTGTAGGCGTAACGAGGTAAATTATGCTTATTACGATCTTGGATAGCAATAACTTTAACCGGTTCAACCCTCAAACCGGTCTCTTCCAGTGTTTCTTTGATGGTATTTTCTTTGATCGATTGATCAAAATCGACCCATCCACCTGGCAAAGACCAGCGCTCATTTTTTTCTTGAACCAACAATATTTTATCCTCATCAAAAATAGCCGCACGAGTATCTAATTTTGGTGTCGGATAACCTGTTTCATCAGCAAATAGAGTACGCAATTTTGATATCGGCAAAGGTGACTGTACGGCTAACATTTCGATCGCGATTGTCCGAATCCGTTCAAAACGTTCCTCGTCAAAAGGATCTTTTGTATAAGCTAATCCTGCTTGAGCTAATGCCTGGAGCTCGATTGCCCAATCTAAAAGTTGTTCATCCATTTATTTCTCCTTTTTGTTCAATCCAAAAGAGACACGATTTTCTGTTCCATTTTTGATTCGTTGGATGTTTTCCTTGTGTCGGAAAATAATGTAGCAAGTTAGCACAAAACAAACTAAAGTCAGTAGCCAGTTGTGCGTTGGTAAAATAGTAGGCCAAAAATAAGGCAAAAGAATAGATGATAGAGTTACAAAAATAGCAGATAAAATACTAGCCGCGCTAACCATACTAGTTAGATACAAAACGACTAAGAAAAAGACTAAAGAATAAAAGAAAAACAATGGGGCAAATCCTAACAGCATCCCTGCGCTAGTAGCCACAGCTTTTCCGCCTTTAAAGCCTGCGAAGATTGGTAAAGTATGACCGATCACTGCAATTAAGCCAAACCATAACGGATTAACGTCTAAGTGGAAAAGCATCGGTAAACAAGTCGCTAATGTTCCTTTCAATAAATCCATCGCAAAGACGACTAGACCAGCTTCTTTTCCTAAAATACGAAAGGTGTTCGTCGTTCCCGAATTTCCACTACCGTATTCGCGGATATCTTTTTTAAAAAATAATTTTCCAATCCAAATTCCAGAAGGGATGGAGCCAAGGAGATACGCTAGCACCATCAGTATAGCGATTTTCATATAAATCCTCATTTCTATAGTTGTAACGTCATTTTAGCAGATTTCAAATCAGTGAACAAATCTATAATCACATGCTATACTTATTTTATGATAATGACTAAAATTTAAATTGATCGTGAGGGAATAAAATGACTTTTCAAAATCCAAGCCAAGAAAAAATTTTTCAATATTTGAATGAAGCCAAAGTGATTGCGGTGGTAGGTTTAAGCGACAAACCTGAAAAAACAAGTTATAAAATTGCTGAGATCCTAAAAGAACACGGATATACGTTATATGGTGTGAATCCGAAGCTGGCAGGTCAAACAATCAATGAAATCCCAGTAGTGGCCGAATTGACTGATGTACCTGTTACGATTGATATCGTGGATGTTTTCCGACGTAGCGAATTTTTACCTGAAGTGGCCAAAGCCTTTTTGCAAACAGATGCTAAAGTTTTTTGGGCTCAATTAGGGTTAGAAAGTGAAGAAGCAGCGAAATTATTGCAAGATCAAGGCAGAAATGATATCGTAATGAACCGTTGTGTGAAGATTGAGTTGAACAAACAAGCTTAAAAAATGGCTCATAAATCTTAAAGAAAAAGATTAAAAAGTCTTTCCACTTTTAGGATAGGCTTTTTTTTTACGGACTTTTAGCGTATCATACAAATGATGTACTTTAGGTAAGGATGCCAATCCAACTTTTATTGTCATCAATCAAAGCAATTAGATTTTTAATAGTTTAGTTGGAAAACTACACAATACGAATAACAAAATTATTTTTCTGAAAAAGAAAGATACAGACGTTAATAGAAATAAGGAGTTGTAAGCTTGGCTAATTTAAAAAACGAGTACAATGATGCTTCGATCCAAGTATTGGAAGGTTTAGAAGCTGTTAGAAAAAGACCCGGGATGTATATCGGCTCGACAGATAGTCGCGGCTTGCATCATTTAGTTTATGAAATCGTAGATAATGCTGTCGATGAAGCATTGTCTGGATATGGAAATGAGATCGAAGTCACGCTTCACGCAGATAATAGTGTAGAAGTCAGTGATAAAGGACGTGGTATGCCAGTTGGTATGCATGCATCAGGAATTCCAACAGTTGAAGTAATCTTTACGATCCTTCATGCTGGTGGGAAATTTGGGCAAGGTGGTTACAAAACGTCAGGTGGGCTTCATGGTGTAGGTGCCAGTGTGGTAAATGCATTGTCTGAGTGGCTGACGGTTACGATCGTCCGCGACGGTATTGAATACCGCGAACAATTTAAAGATGGTGGGAAACCACAAGGTACGTTGGAAAAAATCGGTAAAACTCGAAAACCAAATGGGACAACAGTCCATTTCTTGCCAGACGAAAAAATATTTTCTACGATGCATTTTTCTTACGAAACACTATCTGAGCGTTTACGTGAGTCAGCCTTTTTATTAAAAGGGGTAAAAATTACGCTGACAGATTTACGTGGAGAAGAACAGGTCCAAGAAATCTTCCATTTTGAAGAAGGAATCAAAGAATTCGTTCAATATTTAAACGAAGACAAAGATACTTTGACACCGGTCGTTTATTTTTCTGGTGAACGTGATGGTATCGAAGTAGAATTATCCTATCAATACAATGATGGCTATTCTGAAAATGTTTTATCGTTCGTCAATAATGTTCGAACCAAAGATGGCGGTACTCATGAAGCTGGGATGAAGACATCGATGACCAAAGCATTCAATGAATATGCACGTAAAACTGGTTTATTGAAAGACAAAGATAAAAATCTTGAAGGATCAGATTTCCGAGAAGGTTTATCAGCTGTATTATCGGTACGAATTCCAGAGAATCTTTTACAATTTGAAGGACAAACCAAAGGGAAATTGGGGACACCAGCAGCCCGCGGTGCCGTAGATAATGTAGTCGGAGAACAAATGGGCTTCTATTTACAAGAAAATAGTGAAAATAGTCAAATGCTTGTTCGGAAAGCAATCAAAGCTCGCGAAGCTCGTGAAGCAGCTCGCAAAGCTCGTGAAGAGAGCCGTAATGGTAAGAAACGTAAAAAAGGCGAATCATTGCTTTCTGGGAAGTTGACTCCAGCACAATCAAAAAATGCTGCAAAAAATGAATTGTTCCTAGTCGAAGGAGATTCAGCCGGTGGTTCTGCCAAACAAGGACGCGATCGGAAATTCCAAGCTATTTTGCCGTTACGTGGGAAAGTTATCAATACCGAAAAAGCGAAAATGCAAGATATTTTAAAAAATGAAGAAATCAATACGATGATTTATACGATCGGTGCTGGTGTTGGACCAGAATTTTCAATTGAAGATTGCAACTATGATAAAGTTATCATTATGACCGATGCAGATACGGATGGAGCGCACATCCAAGTCTTGTTATTAACGTTTTTCTATCGCTATATGAAACCTTTGATTGAAGCTGGAAAAGTCTATATTGCATTACCGCCGCTTTATAAAGTTTCAAAAGGTGCTGGACGTAAACAAGTAGTTGAATATGCTTGGACAGATGATGAATTACAATCTGTCATCGGTAAAGTCGGCAAAGGTTATATGCTCCAACGATACAAAGGACTTGGAGAAATGAACGCAGAACAATTATGGGAAACAACGATGGATCCAGAGTATCGGACATTGGTTCGTGTACGGATCGATGATGCAGCTCAAGCAGAACGTCGCGTAACGACTTTGATGGGGGATAAAGTTGAGCCTCGTCGTAAATGGATCGAAAACCATGTTCAATTTACATTAGAAGAAGAAGGTAGCTTGTTAGACAATAAAGAAGAATCACAAGCAGAACCGATCCCAGAACAAAATGAAGCAGAAAAAACGGCTGATGATACAAGTTCAATCAGTTTGTTTGATGAGTAGGAGGTGGTCGAACGATGGATGCAAAACATTCGATCCAAGAATTAACATTAGAAGAAGTAATGGGTGACCGTTTTGGCCGCTATTCAAAATATATTATTCAAGAACGGGCATTGCCAGACATTCGCGATGGATTGAAACCTGTTCAACGTCGGATCTTATATGCCATGAACAAAGATGGTAATACGTATGATAAAGGATTTCGTAAATCTGCCAAATCTGTCGGAAATATCATGGGGAACTATCATCCTCATGGTGATAGTTCGATCTATGAAGCAATGGTGCGGATGAGTCAAGATTGGAAATTACGACAAGTCTTAATTGAAATGCACGGAAACAATGGATCAATGGATGGCGATCCTCCTGCCGCAATGCGGTATACAGAGGCTCGTTTATCACAATTGAGTGGTGAAATGTTAAAAGACATCGAGAAAAACACCGTTGATTTAGTTTGGAATTTTGATGATACGGAAAAAGAACCAACTGTTTTGCCTGCCGCGTATCCTAATTTATTAGTTAATGGGTCAACTGGGATCTCTGCCGGTTATGCTACAGAAATCCCGACGCATAATTTAGCAGAAGTGATTGATGGTGCAGTATACTTGATCGACCATCCTAATGCCACACTAGATAAAATTATGGAATATATTCCAGGGCCAGATTTTCCAACAGGTGGTATTTTACAAGGGAAAGCTGAAATCAAAAAAGCCTATGAAACTGGTAAAGGCAAAGTCATTCTACGTTCTAAAACCTCGATTGAACCGCTAAAAGGCGGAAAACAACAAATCGTGATCCATGAGATTCCATACGAAGTCAATAAAGCGGTATTGGTCAAGAAAATGGACGAGATCCGTTTAAATAAAAAAATCGACGGCATCGCTGAAGTTCGTGATGAATCTGACCGTACGGGATTACAAGTTGTTGTAGAATTGAAAAAAGATGCAAACGCAGAAGGAATTTTAAATTATTTATTTAAAAATACGGATCTGCAAATCAATTACAACTTTAATATGGTTGCTATCGATAATATGACTCCTCAACAAGTGGGCTTGAAACATATTTTGGAAAGTTATGTTGCTCACCGTAAAGTGGTCATCACCAAGCGCAGTGAATATGAGCTAGCAAAAGCGCAAAAACGTCAGCATATCGTTGAAGGATTAATGAAAGCTTTGTCAATTTTAGATGAAGTGATCGCTACGATCCGTGGAAGCAAAGATAAAAAAAATGCTAAGCATAATTTGGTTGAGCGGTTTGCTTTTTCTGAAGAACAAGCCGAAGCAATCGTAACATTGCAATTGTATCGCTTAACGAATACAGATATTACCGACTTAGAAAAAGAAGCCGAAGAGTTAGCTGCTCAAATCCAAGAATTGCAATTGATTTTGAATAGTGAAAAAGAATTGCATAAAGTGATGAAACAAGAATTACGTCAAATCAAAAAAAATTATGGCAATGATCGATTGACGAAAATCGAAGATGAAATCACTGAAATCAAAATCGATACCGAAGTCTTGATCGCTCAAGAAGATGTCATTGTTACTTTGACCAAAGAAGGCTATTTAAAACGTAGTAGTATTCGTTCTTACAATGCTTCTCGTCCTGATGAACATGGAATGAAAGATGGCGATACGATCATCTTTATCGATAAAATGAATACATTGGATCATTTATTGATTTTGACCAATCGAGGCAATATGATCTATCGTCCAATCCATGAAATTACTGAATTAAAATGGAAAGATGTTGGCGAACATATTTCGCAAACAATCACCAATTTATCGATGGATGAAGAAATCATTGCGGCATTCCCTTATAAAGAAATCGATGCCAACAAGCTCTTTATTTTTATCAGTAAAGATGGCATGATCAAACAAACGCGAATGACTGAATTCTCACCATGGCGAACATATCGCAGTCGTCCGACCACTGCGATGAAAATGAAAAGTGATACTGACCAAATCGTATCGGTCTTTTTAACTAGCGATATTTTGAATGTCGATGTTCTGATCGCTTCTCATCGAGCATTTGGTTTACGTTATCCACTAGATGAGGTTCCTGTTGTTGGCTCGAAAGCTGCTGGGGTGAAAGCTATCAATTTAAAAGATGGTGATTATGTTGTAGCTGGGTCATTGGTTCCTTCGGAAGGTGATTCACCAATTTTATTATTGAGTCAACGTGGGGCAGCTAAGCGTATGCTGGCACAAGAATTGCCACAATTAGGTCGTGCAAAACGCGGGTTGATGATTTTCCGTGAATTGAAAAAAAATCCTCATCGTCTGGCTTACATGACAACAGACACAGAGGGAACGTTAGTATTAACAACTCAAAATGGTACAGAAAAAGAATTAGATATCACTAAGGTGCCGATCAGTGATCGGATTTCAAACGGCAGTTTTGTGATCGACGAGAAGAAAGATGGCGAATTATTCTCTGTTTTTCAAGAACAAAATCTGATTCAAGAATAGATCATCTGTATTAATAAATACAATAAAAAACGGTTTCTGTTTTAATACAGAAGCCGTTTTTTTTATCACAATATTGAAAATAGTCTGGTATTTCATAAGTTAAATTGAAATCTATATTTCGAGATAACCTTTATTAATAAAGGGTTGATAACGATAACAAGTTCAAATAAATATATTGATAATCTTTCACAAGTAAAGGCTTGCATAAATGGATTAATGTGTTATACTGTGTTCGTAAAGCTGTAGCAATTACGTTTTTAAATTCTAAGGAGGTCCTGTTAAAATGGGAACTGCAACAAATGAACTTAAACAAATGAAAAACACTGAAAAGGCTGCATGGGAAGGCTTTAAAGGACATTTATGGAAATCAGAGATCAACACACGTGATTTTATCCAAGCAAATTACAAACCTTATGAAGGCGATGCTGAATTTTTAGCAGATCCAACAGCAGCAACAAACGAATTATGGGGCAAGCTACAAGAACTACAAAAACAAGAACGTGAAAATGGTGGCGTTTTAGACATGGAAGCAGACGTTGTTTCTGCTGCCAATGCGTATGGCGCTGGCTATATTGACGAAGGAGCAAAAGACAAAGAAGCAATCGTAGGAATCCAAACAGACAAACCTTTAAAACGTGCATTTATGCCTTACGGTGGGATTCGTATGGCGGAAGAATCATTAGAAAGCTATGGTTATACACCAAATCCTAAATATACAGAAATTTTTAACACATACCACAAAACACACAATCAAGCAGTATTTGATATCTACACGCCAGAAATCAGAGCGGCACGCCGTAATAAAATTATCACGGGTCTTCCAGATACTTACGGCCGTGGACGTATCGTAGGTGATTACCGTCGCGTAGCTTTATATGGAAGCGATTATTTGATGCAAGAAAAATTCAAAGATCATGAAAATTGTGGTCATGGACAATTCACCGAAGAAGATATGCGCTTGCGGGAAGAAATCACTGACCAATACAATGCATTGAAACGGATCAAAGAAATGGCTGCGGCTTACGGTTTTGATATTTCTCGCCCAGCAGAAAATGCCAAAGAAGCAGTTCAATGGACTTACTTCGGTTATCTAGCTGCTATCAAAGAACAAAATGGCGCAGCCATGTCAATCGGTCGGGTCTCTACTTTCTTAGATATTTATATCCAACGTGATATCGAAAATGGTACATTGACTGAAGTAGAAGCGCAAGAATTAATCGATCACTTAGTAATGAAATTAAGAATGGTTAAGTTCGCACGTATTCCATCATACAACGAATTGTTCTCAGGAGATCCAGTTTGGGCGACACTTTCAATCGCTGGTATGGGAATGGACGGACGTACATTGGTCACGAAAAATGACTTCCGTTTCTTACACACATTAGAAAACATGGGACCTTCTCCAGAACCCAACTTGACTGTATTATATTCTTCTCGTTTGCCAGAAGGATTTAAAGATTATGCAGCAAAAATTTCAATCGATACTTCATCTATTCAATACGAAAATGATGACGTGATGCGTCCGGTATGGTTAGATGACTACGCAATCTGCTGTTGTGTATCTGCTACACAAACGGGTAAAGAAATGCAATTCTTTGGTGCGCGGGCTAACTTAGCAAAAGCTTTATTATACGCGATCAACGGTGGGGTCGATGAAAAATCTAAAGCGCAAGTCGGACCAGATTATCGTCCAATTGAATCAGATGATGCGTTAGATTTTGAAGAAGTTATGGCGAAATACGATGACATGTTGGAATGGTTAGCAGGGATGTATGTGAATACATTGAATGCAATTCATTATATGCATGACAAATATTACTATGAAGCTGTTGAATTAGCGTTGATGGATACTAATTTAAAACGTACGTTTGCTACTGGAATCGCTGGTTTCTCTCACGTGGTCGATTCATTAGCTGCTATCAAATATGCAAAAGTATTCCCATTACGTGACGAAGATGGTATCGTTACTGACTTCAAGATTGACGGAGAATTCCCTAAATATGGGAATGATGATGCACGGGCGGATGATATTGCTGTTTGGTTATTGAAGAAATTCATGGAAAAACTTGAACACTATCATACTTACCGCAACTCAGAACCAACAACATCTATCTTAACGATCACTTCAAATGTTGTTTACGGTAAAGCTACGGGTACAATGCCTGATGGACGTAAAGCAGGCGAACCATTATCTCCAGGTGCTAACCCATCTTACGGTGCTGAGCAAAATGGTCTATTAGCTTCACTTAATTCATTAACAAAATTACCTTATGAATACGCATTGGATGGTATTTCAAATACTCAAAGTATCAATCCAGATGCTTTAGGTCATGATGAAGATGAACGGATTGAAAACTTAACGAGTGTTTTAGATGGCTACTTCAACCAAGGAGCACACCACTTAAATGTGAATGTCTTTGGTAAAGAAAAATTAGTTGATGCGATGGAACATCCAGAAAAAGAAGAATACGCAAACTTTACTATTCGTGTTTCTGGTTATGCCGTTAAATTTATCGATTTAACTCGTGAACAACAAGAAGATGTTATCAGCCGTACTTTCCATTCAAAAATGTAATTGTTAGATCAAATATATAACGAAGTAAGGGCGGATGGACGGAGGTCTATTCGCCTTACTTTTTAATAGGTTTCACCTATAAAACGAATTAGGGGGACTACATATGTCAACTATCACAGAACAACCTATCTTAGGAAATGTCCATTCAATCGAGAGTTTTGGCTCTGTTGACGGACCCGGAGTACGCTTCATTGTATTTATGCAAGGCTGCCGGATGCGGTGTCAATTTTGCCATAACCCTGATACTTGGCAAATCAATGATCCCAAAGCGAAACAACGAACAGCCGATGATGTATTGCAAGAAGCGTTGAATTATAAAAATTATTGGGGTAAAAAAGGTGGAATCACTGTTAGTGGTGGGGAACCTTTGCTACAAATCGATTTTTTGATCGATTTATTTAAAAAAGCGAAAGCGATGGGAGTCAGTACTACTTTAGATAGTTGCGGCAAACCCTTTACACATGATGAACCATTTTTCTCAAAATTTGAAGAATTGATGCAATATACAGATTTAGTTTTATTTGATATCAAACAAATCGACAATCAAAAACATAAAGAGTTAACTGGACAAAGTAATGACAACATCCTGGAGATGGCGAAATATCTTTCTGATATCAACAAGCCAGTTTGGATTCGCCACGTATTGGTACCTTTTAGAAGCGACTATGACGAATTTTTAATTCGATTAGATAAATTTATTAAATCTTTGAATAATGTAGACAAAGTAGAAATTTTACCTTACCACACAATGGGCAAGTATAAATGGGAAGAAATGGGTTTGAAGTATCCGCTAGAAGGAATCGAACCGCCAACCGATGATCGTGTTGAAAATGCGAAAAAACTTTTGCATACAGAAGATTATAAAGGCTATTTAAAACGTTAAAACTTTAAGGAAAAGAGTGGCATCTGGTTGCTCTTTTCCTTTTTTTTGATATGATAAAGAAGAACTTATTTAAAGGAGCGAATTAACTATGGGAAAAGTTTTAATTTTCGGACATCAAAATCCTGATACAGATGCGATCGGAGCAGCGATTGCTTTTGCTAATTTACAAAAAGAGTTAGGTGTAGATGCTGAAGCAGTTGCTTTAGGCACGCCAAACGAAGAAACACAATTTGCATTAGACCACTTTGGTTTGACAACTCCCCGTGTAGTTACTGCTATTGCAGATGAAACAAATGATATCATGTTAGTGGATCACAATGAATTCCAACAAAGCGTTTCTGATATTGAAAAATTAAATATTTTAGCGGTAGTCGACCATCATCGAATCGCGAACTTCCAAACTGCAAATCCTTTATACTATCGTGCAGAACCAGTAGGTTGTACATCAACGATCGTATTAAAAATGTACAAAGAAAAAGGTATTACTGTTCCTGCTAAAATTGCAGGTATGATGTTATCAGCTATCGTTTCAGATACATTATTATTTAAGTCACCAACATGTACACAAGAAGATATCGATGCAGCGAATGAATTAGCTGCGCTTGCCAGTGTTGACTTGAACAGTTATGGCTTAGATTTATTAAAAGCTGGAACGAATCTAGGAACAAAAACAGAAGCTGAATTATTGGATTTAGATGCTAAATCATTCCCAATGGCTGATAAGACGGTTCGGATCGCACAAGTAAATACAGTTGATTTAGATGAAGTATTTGCTCGTCAAGATGCTTTGCGCGACGCAATGCTATCAGCAAATGTTGAAAATGGCTACGACTTGTTCTTATTATTAGTAACAAATGTTTTAGATTCAGATTCTGAATTGTTGGTTGCTGGTGAACCAAGAGATAAAGTGACCGAAGCTTTTGGTGTTCAATTAACAAATGATCGTGCGTTTTTACCTGGTGTAGTATCACGTAAAAAACAAATTGTTCCTCAATTAACGGAAGCTTTTGAAAAATAATTTTTTTAGTTGAAAAAGTGGACTCTTGAAGTCCACTTTTTTCGATAAATATAAAAAATTTTTATTTTACCTATTGGAAAGGCAATATGCATGCAAATATATACAGATGATAAAAAGTTGTCTCAAGAATTAAAAAAAACAGAAATTCAGGCATTAATAACTTATTTTTTTGATCTAGATGAACCGGTTATTTTACGTACGATTCGTCAAAAATTTCCTGAAAATAAGCATTTAGATAAACAACTTGAGCTGTTGATTGCTAGTAAGATTATTTCCAGAGAAGATCGGCGTTATCAATTGAAACTGGAAGCTATCCAAACGTATCCCACAACTCAAATAGTTAGGGCATTTATAGAGCGGCAAACAAAAAAATATTCTGATGATGAGTTATTGGTTTGGCTAGCGGAAGGGCTGTTATCGAGGTCAGTTCCAACCACTTTAATGGTTGAATTTTCAATGCCATTTTGTACACGACTAGAACATTCGCAATTTGATATTGTTACAATCAATAAACAAAATAGTTCAGCTAAGACATTGCCTAATTACTTTGCTGAAATCGATCAACCTCAAAAATATCCAGAATTATCTCACCTACTAGGCGATGTCAATCGTGAATTTTTCACCAATCAATTGACTTTACTGATCGAAAGGATCTCTAAAGGTAAAGCGCCAAGACGAGCATCGATCTTTTTAGAAAGTTTGTTAGCCAGCGGTGTAGTTGTAAATGAACCGGAGTGGCAAATGGCTATCCCGGTTGTTGAACAGCCAATATTGATTGAAAAACAAGAATGGACAGCGGAAACTTCAGACTTCTTTTTTGCACATGAATTAGCGGAAAGATTGTTAGGAAACCGAGAAAGTTTTACTTATTTGATTAAAAAGAAGGCGTAGTAGATGCAAAGACTTATCAAAGGATTGATTTTGATCGTTGGTTTTTTGTTGGTATGCGGAGGAATTTTTTATACACGCTTGCGGTACTTTAGCCCAGGAACACTTACGGAACGAAAAGATATCCATTACTCTAACGTTCCGACGGTTTTTATACATGGATATGAAGGGAGTTCTTTTTCTTTTGGTCCGCTTTTAGTTCGTTTAGAAAAAGAAAATGTGGCCAAACGCGAAATGACAATCGTCGTTCAAGCAGATGGCTCGCTTAAAGTCGAAGGTAAACTAAAGAATACGAATGATAATCCAACGGTTATGGTCCTTTTTGCTAAAGATGTAACAGATGAAGTCACTCAAAGTGAGTGGATCGATAATGTTATGCGTTATTTGTACCAACAAAAAGTTCGTCATGTAAATCTTATCAGTCATTCGATGGGTGGTGTCTCGACGTTAAGGTATTTATTGGAATACGCAGATGGTCAAACACCGATCGCGGATCGTTTTGTGGCAATCGCAGCTCCGTTCAATGACCTAGAGATAGCAGAAGAAACAGATGAAGTCTTTGCTTCTGAATTAACAGCAGAGGGCCCTAGTGAAGAAACACCAATCTATCAATACTTTGATCGGGCAATGAATCAATTACCACATAATTTAAATGTGCTAGCGATTGCTGGTGATTTAAAAGATGGCTCTGAGAGTGATGGTTCTGTTTCCACCCACAGTGCTTTTGCTTTACGGAATCTTTTTCAAAAGCATGCTCATAGTTATCAAGAAATGACAGTTACTGGAAAAAGTGGGGGTCACTCTGCGATTACAAAAAGTGCCAAATTGCGTAATAAATTAATTCAATTTATATGGAAAAAAACAGCTCGAAGTTAAGCCTTCGAGCTGTTTTTTTGTCTCTTACGAACTTTTTTAGTCCAAAATCCGCCAGAAATATATTTTGGTTCATAAGAAATGATGAAAGCACGTGGCTCAACTTCTTTGATTAAGGCGTAAAGCGTCCGTTCGGTTTTCCTAGGTGATAAAATTTCTAATACCATCCGATCTCCTTCGAGTCCTTCGCCATACGATTGCGTAACCCCATATCCCTTGTCACGTAACACACGAGGCAAACTACCTTCTTTATTGGTATTTGTGGGGAGAATAACGGTGACCATAATATAACCTAATGCTAATTTATCTTCAATCTTAATCCCGATACTAATTCCAATGGCATAACCTAAAGCGTAAGTGAAAAGGTTGATCGGATTATCTAAACGATTCAATACAAGTGAAAGGCCTAAAATATAAATTGTGATCTCAATCATACTTAAAATGGGAGCCAATACACGATATCCTTTAATCGTTAACA
This sequence comes from Enterococcus hailinensis, assembly GCF_045862035.1. Lineage (NCBI taxonomy): Bacteria > Bacillati > Bacillota > Bacilli > Lactobacillales > Enterococcaceae > Enterococcus > Enterococcus hailinensis. The sequence continues at coordinate 13,592 of NZ_BAAFRV010000023.1, forward strand.
TAAAACGAATCGTATTAAGGGTGACGTAAGCTAAGTTGATAAAAAAGATCATCGCTAACATTTTTAAATCGATCAAGAGAGTACCTCCTTTTTAAATGAGTAGAAAATGTCAATCGAACAAAATTATTTAATACAAGCCTACCGATTATTTGATAAAAAGGCAAATAGAACGAAAGGTAAGCTGATGATAACTATAGTTATGAAAATAAAATATAATAATAATAATAGTTATTTATTTACGAGAGAAAAAATATTTTAGATATAATATAATTTGTGCTTCTTTTTTAATTCTTATTATATTATAATATTAATGAGAGCTTTTAATAATAAACAAAAAAATTAACGATGGCTCAATCAATTGTTTTTTAAGCGTTTGTGTTATTATAATAGAACGAAATAATTATATATTATTAGATTCTGTACATTAATTTCTAATCTAAAGCGCTTGAATATTTTGCGAAAAGGTGGTTCTCATGAAAGAAAATATAAACAAAATAATTGATTTATCAAATGAAGCAAGCACCAAATTTTTATCCGGTGAGAACTTCTATGTCCAACAATTTTTAGGAGCGCATAAAGAAAAAGAAGGATACATTTTTCGTGTCTGGGCACCCAATGCCCAGAAAGTTTCCTTAGTAGGAGATTTTAATGACTGGCAAGGACATCTAATGGAAAAAGATGAGTTAAGCGGTATTTGGGAAATTCACTGTAAAGATGCAAAAGAAAAAGACCTCTATAAATTTAAGGTTCAACAAGCAGATGGACGTGAAGTCTATAAGATTGATCCTTTTGCAGTACGCTTTGAAAAACGACCGGGGGTTGCTGCAGAGCTTTACGAGTTTCCAGCAAAAAAATGGAAAGATGGCTTATGGATTGGTCGCAATAAACGTTCCAACAAATTTAAGCGACCAATGAATATTTATGAGGTTCATGCGAGTTCATGGAAAGAACATGAAAATGGAGAGCCGTATAGTTTTGCTGATTTAAAAGAAGAATTGATTCCCTATCTAGTAAAAATGAATTACACACATATAGAATTTATGCCTTTAATGGAACATCCACTAGGCCGTTCTTGGGGATATCAATTAATTGGTTATTTTGCTTTAAGTTCGTCTTATGGGACACCCGAAGAATTTCAGGATTTTGTTGAAGCGTGCCATTTGAATAATATCGGCGTTTTAGTCGATTGGGTTCCAGGTCATTATTGTATCAATGATGACACATTGCCCTATTATGATGGAACACCGCAATTTGAATATACTGATCCAGATCGAGCCAAGAATAACCGCTGGGGATCAATCAATTTTGATCTAGGAAAACCTCAAGTCCAAAGCTTCCTGATTTCAAGTGCTATGTTTTGGATTGAAATGTTTCATATCGATGGAATTCGCGTCGATGCCGTTTCTAGTATGATCTATCGTGATTATGACGAAGGGCCTTGGACACTAAATCATGAAGGCGGTAATCGTAATTTTGAAGGCTTTTATTTTTTGCAAAAGTTAAATGCTGTAATCAAACTTGCTCATCCCAATGTATTGATGATTGCAGAAGAGAGTTCATCTGAGACACCTGTAACAGGCCTGATTGAAAATGGCGCATTAGGGTTTGATTTTAAATGGAATATGGGTTGGATGAATGATATTCTCCGCTTTTATGAAATGGACCCAGTACTTCGAAAAGACCATTTTACGCTGTTGACGTTTTCGTTTATGTACATGATGCGAGAAAATTTTATTTTGCCACTTTCCCATGATGAGGTTGTTCATGGGAAGAAGAGTCTGATGCATAAAATGTGGGGCGATCGTTATAAACAATTTGCTCAATTGCGTAATCTATATACGTATCTCATCACACATCCTGGTAAAAAATTATTATTTATGGGCAGTGAGTGGGGACAGTTTTTAGAATGGAAATTTGATGAAGAGCTTGAGTGGAACGATTTAAATGATCCGTTAAATCATTCAATGCAAAAATTCACATCAGAACTCAATCATTTTTATAAAGAACAAACCGCTCTTTGGGAACTTGAAGATTCGGCCGAAACTGTGGAGATCATTGATGCGGATAACACTTCAGAATCGGTTTTAACATTTATGCGTAAAGGAAAACGTAAAAAAGATTTTCTGATTATTATTTTGAATATGACACCGGTAGAACGCCAAAAGTTTACTATTGGTGTTCCTTATCCGGGAACATATAAAGAAGTTTGGAATACTGAAATGGAGGAGTTCGGGGGAACTTGGACGCGACATAATGATAGTTGTCAAAGTGAATCCATTCAGTTCAAAAACTACGAACAGTCGATTCAGACAACTGTTCCAGCTTTAGGAGCTATTATTTTAAAACCAGAATCAATTAACACACGTAAGAAATAGAGGGGAGGTCGATGAAGGAATAGCCTTCATCAATTAAAATGAAAACAGAAATATTAGCAATGATTTTAGCCGGCGGAAAAGGTTCTCGGCTGGGCAAACTGACACAAAAAATTGCAAAACCTGCCGTCCCTTTTGGTGGCCGCTATCGGATTATCGATTTTACTTTAAGTAATTGCATTAACTCTGGGATCAATAATGTAGGTGTTGTTACGCAATATCAACCGTTGGCGTTGAATAATCATATTGGCAATGGATCTAGTTGGGGTTTTGATGGATTGAATTCCGGGGTTACGATTTTACAACCCTATTCAAGTAATGATGGAAGTAAATGGTTTGAAGGAACGGCCCATGCCATTTACCAAAATATGGATTATATCGATCAAATGGATCCAGAGTATGTATTGGTTTTATCCGGAGATCATATTTACAAAATGGACTATGAAGCAATGTTGAAAGACCATATCAAAAATGAGGCTTCTTTAACAGTCGCTGTAATCGAAGTTCCTATCGAGGAAGCATCACGTTTCGGGATCATGAATACTGATGAACATGATCGAATCATTGAATTTGATGAAAAACCCGAACAGCCAAAAAGTAATTTAGCTTCAATGGGTATCTACATTTTTAACTGGAGTCGTCTACGTAGTATGTTATTGAACAGCTACAAAAAAGATGACCAAATGTTGGACTTTGGTCAACACGTTATCCCGGCATATATCGAGAGCGGCGAAAATGTTTTTGCGTATCGCTTCGAAGGCTATTGGAAAGATGTGGGAACGATCGATTCACTTTGGGAAGCTAATATGGAATTCATCGACCCGAATCATAGCTTGAATATTCGAGATAAATCTTGGCGTGTTTCTGCTAAAAATCCAGTTTCGCCGCCGCATTTTTTCACTGAAACCGCACAGGTGAAAGATTCGCTAGTCGTGGATGGTGTTTATGTCGCCGGAGAAGTCGAGCACAGTATTTTATCTAGTGATGTTCAGATCAAAGAAGGGGCGAAAGTTGTCGACAGTGTCATCATGCCAGGGGCAACTATCGGTAAAAATGTTCAAATCAAAAAAGCGATTATTGGTGAAAATGCAATTATCGGCGATGGGGCTGTAGTTGAAGGAACTGATGAAATCGCCGTAGTGGGTTATTCAGAAGTGATTGGAGTGTTGAGAAGTGAGAGCGAATAAACTTTGTGCGATCTTAGGAAATGTTTATGAATGTCCTGAATTATTACCATTAACGGAAAAAAGACCATGGGCAACGTTGCCGTTCGATTGTAAGTATCGATTGATTGATTTCAATCTATCAAACACGATCAATGCCAATGTAAAATCTGTCTATATGCTTTTCAACCAAGGAAAAACAAAATCTGTGTTTGATCATATTGGTGGGGGTCGAGAGTGGCATTTAGATAGTGTCGATAGTCGATATTTCATTCATTTTTATCAAGATTTCTTGAAAAGAAAAGCAGAAGGCCGTCCTTATTTTGAATCTGTAATTGATTATCTGAATAAGTCAAAATCTGAATATACTGTGTTTATGGGTAATCGGATGCTATGCAACATTGATTTGACCGCAGTATTAAAAATTCACGAACAAAGTGATAGTGAGTTGACGGTTGTTTACAAAAAAATGCCAAAAAATCAAATCTATCACCAAGATGAAATTTTAGAAGTCGATGACCGAGGCATGGTGACAGGAAATCACAATTCGTTAGAAGGCCGTTCAGATAATGAATTAATGAATCTTTCAATGAAGATCTTTATCTGTCGTACAGATCATTTAATGACTGCCCTACAAGAAGGTCAAAATTCTGGTGCACCAGTGGCTTTATTAGACTTCTTCAATCAAATGATGGGTCAAGTTAAAACTCAAGCATATGAATATACGGGCTTTTTAAGCAATATTTTTGATGTTAAATCTTATTATGATGCAAATATGGACATGCTAGATCCGAAAAAATTTGCTTCATTATTGTATTCAAAACACAAAGTTTATACAAAATTAAAAAATGAAGTAGCTACCTATTACTCAGCTACCTCGGATGTTAAAAACAGTCAATTTGCGACGGGCTGTTTAGTTGATGGAAAAGCGCATAACTCTTTGTTCTCTCGAAGTGTTGTGATCGAAAAAGATGCCGAAATCGAAGGATCGATCGTAATGGCTAACTGTAAAATCCAGGAGAATGCTATCGTTAAGTATGCGATCTTAGATAAGAATGTAGTCGTTGAACCAGGCGTTAAAATCATAGGCTCTGCAGAACATCCGTTAGTGGTCAAAAAAAATACCCATGTGTTGAGTGATATTTACGGAGGCGAGTAAAGGTGAGAACATTATTTGTTGCTGCAGAATGTGCACCCTTTTTTAAAACAGGCGGATTAGGCGATGTCGCTGGTGCTTTACCTAAAGCTTTGAAAGAAAAAGGTACAGAAATCAAAGTTGTCTTGCCTTACTTTACAAAGATTGCAGATCAGTACAAGGAACAAATCCAAGATTTGTTCTCTTATGAGGTCAATGTCGGTTGGAGAAAACAATATTGTGGAGTAAAGTATCTATCCTTAAAAGGAATTGATTATTACTTCTTAGATAATCTGCATTATTTTGATCGCCCTGATTTGTATGGTTATTATGATGATGGTGAACGATTTGCGTTCTTTCAATTAGCAGTGATCGAGCTGATGGAAAAGATCAATTTCATTCCAGATGTGATGCATTTGAATGATTATCATACAGCGTTTATTCCATTTTTATTAAAAGAAAAATATCGTTGGATCCAAGCATTTGATTCGATTCATACAGTCTTGACGATCCATAATATTGAATTCCAAGGTCAATATGATCAAGGAGTCTTGGGCGATCTATTCGGAATGGGGAATGAGCGTTATGAAGATGGGACGGTTCGCTTTAATGATTGTGTCAACTTCATGAAAGCCGGAATTCTTTATGCTGATCGGGTAACAACTGTCAGCCCCTCTTATGCAGAAGAAATAAAAACAGCAGAATTTGGTGCCGGATTAGATGTTATTTTGCGAATGGAGAGCGGTAAATTAAGTGGGATCGTTAACGGAATCGATTATGAAATGTTCGACCCTGCGAAAGACCCAGCTTTATTTGAAAATTATGATGCTAAACATTTAGCCAAAAAAATTGAAAATAAAGTTCAGCTCCAAAAACACCTAGGATTGCCAGTAAACGCTGACATTCCGTTGGTTGGAATCGTCAGCCGTTTAACGTATCAAAAAGGTTTCCATTTATTGTTAGAAGAAATGGAAAATTTGATGCAATTCGATGTGCAATTAGTAGTGATTGGAACGGGTGATCCAAACTTTGAAAATCAATTTCGCTATTTTGGGGAACAATATCCCGAAAAAACCAGTATCAATATTGCTTTTGATTTGAGTTTAGCTCAAAAGGTCTATGCTGGAGTAGATATGTTCTTGATGCCTTCAGCATTTGAGCCGTGTGGATTATCACAAATGATTTCCATGCGTTATGGGACACTACCGATTGTTCATGAAATTGGCGGACTAAAAGACACCGTTGAACCATACAATCCAATTACTAATAAAGGAACTGGATTTGGCTTTGATAATTTCCAACCGTTTTATTTGATGAATGTATTAAAACAGGCGATTGAATTGTATCAAAATCACTCTGAAATTTGGCAAGAATTAATGCAACAAGCGATGGCTAAAGATTTTAGTTGGAATGAATCTAGTCAACAATATTTAGCATTGTATCAACAATTGTAAGGTTCTAATTGTCAGAATCTAGGGCTTAAAGCCATGGATTCTGACTTTTTTAAATATGTCGAACTAAAAAAAGTAGGTTGGAGATGAAAAAATGAACAAAAAAGAATTTAAACAATGTTTCAGTCGTCGATTGGCTGAAAAATTTGCGATGGAAGTATCAGATGCTTCACCAAGCGAGCTATATCAAACGTTGGGTTCATTGATGACTTCGGAATACTCACAAGATTGGCGACAAACATGGCGAGACTATCGGGATGCAGAACAAAAACAAAGTTACTATTTTTCAATTGAATTTTTACCTGGAAAAATGTTGAAAAGTAATTTATTAAATATGGGATGGCTGGATATCGTTGAAGAAGGTCTTTCTGAATTGGGAATCAAATTAGATGACTTAGCGGACGTAGAGCCGGATATGGCTTTAGGAAATGGCGAACTTGGCCGATTAGCTTCTTGTTTTATGGATTCGATCGCTTCTACTGGATTGCCGGGAAATGGAAATGGGATTCGCTACGAATATGGTTTATTCAAACAACGTTTTGTTGATAACTATCAAGTAGAATTACCCGATGAATGGCTTCAAAAAGGGAATTTGTGGGAAGTTAGAAAAGAAAGTAAAGCAGTCAACGTCCGTTTAGGCGGTGATGTTCATCTATCATCCGATGAAACTGGGAATATAACACCACATTATCAAGGCGGAATGGTCGTAAGAGCCGTTCCTTATGATACGGGGATGGTTGGTTATCAAAATAATATCGTGAATACTATGCGTCTTTGGTCAGTAGAAATCCCTGCAGAGGAAGAAGACAATTACCGAAGTGTTGAAGCTAGACGAGCAGTGGAAGATTTGACCTCCGTTTTATATCCAGATGATTCAAATGAAGCGGGTAGACGATTACGCTTATCGCAAGAGTATTTCTTTGTTTCAGCAGGTGTTCAAAGTATTTTACGCTACTACAAAGAGTTGAAACAGCCAATCGATAAAATCAATCAATATGTAGCTATCCATATCAATGATACTCATCCAGCTATGTGTGTCGCTGAATTTATGCGGCTACTGATCGATGAAGAAAAGGTTTCTTGGGATCGTGCATGGAACTTAACGCAAAAAGTAATGAGTTATACGAATCATACGATCATGGCAGAAGCACTAGAAAAATGGTCAATTACTATGATGAAAAATGTTTGTCCACGTATCTATCAAATCATTGAGGAAATTGACCGTCGTTTTGTAGCCGAAATGACTGGTGTACAGAATTTTGATTTGATCCAGCGGACACGGATTATTCAAAATGATCAAGTCCATATGGCTCATTTGGCGATCATTGGTTCTCACTCAACCAACGGTGTAGCAAAATTACATTCGGATTTATTGAAATCAGTTGTGTTACACGACTTCTATGAGTTATACCCCGCACGATTCAATAATAAAACGAATGGGATCGCAATACGTCGCTGGACACAATTAGCTAATCCATCGATGAGTAAAGTTCTAGATGAAACGATTGGAAAGACTTGGCGCAAAACGCCAGGTGATTTAAGATTGTTATTGAATTATGAAAATGACGATCAAGTATTGACCAAATTAGCTGCTGCCAAGTTAGCGAATAAAGAACGATTAGCTAAATACATCCAAGAACATTGCGGTGTTGAAGTGAATCCGCATGCCATATTTGATATTCAAATCAAGCGACTGCATGCGTACAAACGACAATTGTTGAATCTATTGCATATCATCAAGCTTTATTTAGATTTGAAAGAAAACCCTAACTTACCGATTGAGCCGCGAGTCTTTATCTTTGGAGCAAAAGCAGCGCCAAGTTATCATTACGCTAAATCGATCATCAAAGTAATCAATGAAACTGCTAGCCTGATCAACAATGACGAATCAATCCATGATAAGTTAAAAATCATCTTTCTGGAAAACTATAACGTTAGTCTAGCTGAACGAATCATTCCTGCAGCAGATGTCAGTGAACAAATTTCTTTAGCTTCAAAAGAAGCCTCAGGGACCTCAAATATGAAATTGATGCTTAATGGGGCAGTTACGATTGCTACTTTAGATGGTGCAAACGTTGAGATTCGAGATGCTGTTGGAGATGAAAATATTGCTATTTTTGGTTTAACAGAGGCAGAAGTATATCAATATTATGAAAATAGGACTTATCATGCAGCTTCAATCTATGAAAAAGACAATACTGTCCGACGTGTTGTAGATACTTTGATCGATGGAACCATTCCTAATATTCTGGCTGAAGGACAAGAAATTTTTGATTCTTTGATTAAATACAATGATGAATTCTTTGTCTTGCGTGATTTCGAGGCGTATTGTACTGCCCAGATGAGTGTTGATAAAGCGTATAAAGACCAGCATCGCTGGTTGCAAATTAGTTTGCGAAATATTGCTAATGCAGGTCGTTTTTCTTCAGACCAAACAGTCCAACGTTATGCTGAAGATATTTGGCAAATCGAACCAGTCTTCGCACATAACGATGATCGAGGAGTGACAAAACATGAAGCATATTTACTTTAATCCTTGGCTAGAACGATACAAACAGCCATTCGGAGCTGTTCAGGAAGAAACGACAGTCAAAATTTGGCTGTCGGTACCTGAACCAGAAATGTCGAAAGCCTATTTAGTTGTTCATAAAGAAGGTAGCAATGTCGGTCAAAAAGTGTTTCCGATGAAAGCTGTATCTGAAGATCGATTCTATTTTGAAACACCGATGGATCAAGGTTGGGGATTGTACTTTTATTATTTCAAGATCGTTCATCAATCAGCGGGTTATGAAACGATTCAGTTTTATGGCTTTAATGGCCAAGGTGGAGAAGGGAAAATATATGGTTCAGAGCATGATGTAGTCCCATATCAATTAACCTGTTACCAAAAACCAGAGGTCGCGCCTAAATGGTATCGCGAAGCCGTTTTTTATCAAATTTTTCCAGATCGTTTTGCGAATGGTAATCCCGATCGTCAAATCAATGATCCTAAGAAAAATTCATTTATTTATGCGACGGAGGAAGATGAACCTTTTTATATTCGAAACAAAGAAGATGAAATCGTTCGTTGGGATTTTTACGGAGGTAATTTAAAAGGGATTCAAAAGAAAATTCCTTATTTCAAAGAGTTAGGCATCACAGCCATCTATTTGAATCCTATTTTTGAAGCCTCCTCCAATCATCGCTATGACACCAATGATTATTTTAAAATTGATGGTATTTTAGGAAATGAAGAAGATTTCGAGGACTTACTTGAAGCACTACATGCTGAAGGCATTGCAGTTATTTTAGATGGAGTCTTCTCACATGTAGGAAAAGACAGCCGCTATTTCAACATCTCAGGACTTTATGGAGAAAAGTCTGGAGCTGCTCGTGATCAAAATAGTGAATACTTTGATTGGTTTACTTTCAATCATTACCCAGATGATTATAAAGCATGGTGGGGAATCGCTGATTTACCAGAAGTTCGTAAAGAAAATCCGCGCTATCAAGAATTTATTTACGGTGATTTAGATAGTGTGCTGGCAAAATGGACTTCTTTAGGTGTTGATGGCTGGCGCTTAGATGTTGCAGATGAATTGACGGATGATTTTATTGCCGGAATCCGAAAAAATCTTTCAGCTTATCAGGATAAGATTTTAATTGGCGAGGTTTGGGAAGATGCTTCGAATAAAGTAGCCTATGATACACGAAGAAAATATGTTTTTGGCGACCATTTGCAGGGAGTTATGAATTACCCGTTGCGCCAGCAAATCTTAGACTTGATGAATGACGATCGTTCATTAAAAGAAATCTGTGAAGAAATGATTCTTTACCAAGAAAATTACCCGCCAGATTTTTACTATAATCAACTGAATAATATTGGAACACACGATACTGAACGGATTTTGTCAATGCTGGGTAATTCAACTGAAGCATTGGACCAAGCTTGGGGCTTGATGTTTATGATGCCAGGAATCCCTTGTGTTTATTACGGAGACGAGGCTGGATTAACCGGTGGCAAAGACCCTGAAAATAGAAAGATTTTCCCTTGGAATTCAATTGATCCAGTTATTTTTGAAAGCTGTCAAAAATGGATTCAACGAAGAAAAGAATATGATGTACTGAATTATGGAAATTTTTTCCCGTTTTATTCGGAAACACAAAAAATATTTGGTGTGATTCGTTATACTGACGAGGCTTATGCTATTTATGCGGTTAATCAATCCGATCAAGAACAACAAATAAAAGTTAGTGAGCTCTCTAGTCCCCGTGCTTATCAAGGGGATTATGCTATTCTTGATAATATTTTCGAGGATGAGATAATTGCTCCTAAAGGTAGCTTATTTGTATATGATGCTTGATCTTTTTTATTTAAAATAGTGGCTAGAAAATCGAAAGCATTTTCTAGCTTTTTGTGCTAAACTAGTTGGTATTAGAGAACAATAAGGATGATTGTATGCAAACCTATACTAGAGAAAAATGTCGTTTCCCAGCTTTTGATGATGACCAAGGGGTTAAACTAACAACTACGAGTCAGCGAGTTTTATTCGATGGCAATGATGATTTGATCACCAATCATCGATTAGAAGCAAAAGATGTTTTTGGTCGGGAACTTCCTAAGCCTAAGCGAAATCGTAGAGTTGCTTTAGATGATGAACCGCGAAGAGAGCTGAATCAGCATAAGGCGAACTTGCCTATGTATCATAACGAACGAGTAGAAGCTAAAAAAGTAAAATTATTTGAGGAACATAAGCCTAAAGAAACAACAAAGACCACTTTTAGTACAACTACGGGTCGCAGTGCGACTCCCTTTGCACCAACTTTTGTTCCATCTTCTTTGATTCCCGATCAGGATCCGAATGCTATTTCACCACGTGAGTTGATGCAACGGATGGAGAAACAACGGAATTCGTATATTTTATTTGCTCCAGAAAAAAAGGTTGAAAAACCTGCAATTGAAAGAAAGAATTCACGTCAACGGTTGGACCGCTCATTACGCGGAATTATGGAAGAAGATAATTCAAAAATAGAAAATAGTAAATATTTTCAAGAATAGTTAGTCGTCAATAGCTTTAGGAGGCCTATTTGTTTGATCCTCCTAGCTATTGCTTTGATGATAAGAGGAGTTAAAGAGCCATGAATCCATTTGAAGAAAAAATCAAGCAATTAAGAGATCATGAAATAGATAAAATCGAAGTATCGAGAGCAGAATTTTTTTCGTTCCGAGAAATTTGGAGTAAACAAGAAGATAAAAAATTTTTTCGGGGCATCGCAGGTTTAAATGGTGACATTATTTATGTGTACGATACAACGATTGTCTAAATAAATTTATATAAAGCGGCGGTGTTGGAATTGGTAGACAAGCATGATTGAGGGTCATGTGGGAGTGATCCCGTGTGGGTTCGAGTCCCATTCGCCGTATTCAAAAAGGACAACCTTTTAAGGAACTGACACTATAATTAGATACAATTAAAAAAGAGCACCTCAAATTTAGTAAAATAAATTTGGAGGTGTTTTTCTAATGGCAAAACATAATTATTATCCGGAGAAATTAAAAATTCAAATCGTTGAGAGATTATTAGCAGGAGAATCAGGTTCCTCCCTTCGGGAAGAATTTAATATCCCAAGTAGAGGAACAATATATAGGTGGAAACAGTGGTACATGAAAGGAGAAATTCACCGTTTAAAAACTTCTTCAGGTCGTCCTTTAG
>NZ_BAAFRV010000024.1:0-22440 GCF_045862035.1 Enterococcus hailinensis
CTGAGCCAGGATCAAACTCTCATAAAAAGTGTTTGAAACAATCTTGCGATTGTTAAGCTCAATTTTAAAAATTGACTTGCTAGCATATTGCTTGCTATGTTTTGTTTGTTTCTATTAAAAGAAACGCCCTACACATTTGGTTTGTTTTATTCGTTCAGTTTTCAAAGGTCTACATTGTTTGTTGCTTTGTTTCAACAACTTTTATATCTTAACAGATTTAAAAGTTAATGTCAACAACTATTTTCAATTATTTTTGAAAGAAGTTTGAAAGCTAATTAACAACTTTGTAATAATAGCATTCATACATTTGCTTGTCAACAACTATTTTCCGTTGTTATATCAATGTGTTTCAACAACGTTATTGATAATATCATACTGAAATATAATGTCAATATTTTTTCAAAAGTTTTTCAAAAACATTTCATTATACAAGAAAATGGATTAGCTAAACGCTAATCCATCTCTACTTCTATTCCATAATGATCACTAATTTTCACTCCATTATCGTCATCAAAAACACTTTTATAATTTTTCACTAGAAATGATCTTGATGCAAAAATGTAGTCTATTCGTAATTTGGATAAATTATCTGTCCAACCATCAATCGCCTTTTCAACAGTATACTCTCCGCTTACTTTTTCAGCGCATTTGAAACTATCTTGTAACTGTAGCGGACTATTTTGGATAAGTTCATATCCTTCTTCATTCATACTAGCATCATTATTGAAATCACCTAAAAGAATAAAATCCTTAGCTTCTCCCATTAAGTGTTGTTCTAATCTCTTCCATTCAAAATGAAAAGCTTGATCTTCCCACCAAGAGAAATGGCCACTTACTACTATTACATTATGGCCTTCAATAGTTAATTCTCCAAGTAAAACTTTTCTCGTATGATAGTCTGCAGGATCCGACGCCTTTGAAATTAGTAAACCTTCAACTTTATCAAAAGGTATCTTCGCTAACAGACCTACACCTTCTTGAAATTTCCCATAGCCGATGTGATTAAAGCTCCAACTCCAATAATAATAGCACCCTGATTTATTCAATCGTTGAATCAAACGATATAAAAAATTATCTTCATGAATCGCTTGTTGATTGTATGTTGCTTGAAAATACTGATCTGTTGCTATGGGCGAACTATTGATTCGTTGATTGACTTCTTGCAAACCTATGAGCTCGTATTCTTCCTTCATAATTTTATTAGCTAAAACTTCGATCTGCTCTGTGTCTTTGTTCTCCATCCAGCTATGAGTATTCAACGTTAATACTTTGATTGTTATCGCCTCACTTTAATAGTCAATAGTACCGACGGATTCACCTCGAGAGACTAGTCCCGTTTTATCGTAATGATACGCTTTGACTTTATCTCCATTAGTAAATACTACCACCATCGTTGTTAACTTATCCGCTGCCTGAATTTTAGCCAAATCAACATCCGCAACGATTTTACCTGCTTTGATTTTTTCTCCCTCATGTACTTTTATCTCAAACGGCGCACCTTCAAGATCAACAGTATCTAGACCCATATGCAGTAACACTTCAATTCCATCCGTCGTTTTCAAACCAATTGCGTGTTTAGTTGGAAAGACAGAAACAACTGTTCCTGTTATTGGACTCGCGATTTCACCATTTTCTGGCACAACAGCAAACCCTTCACCCATCATTTTTTGAGAAAAAACTTCATCTTGAACTTGATCAATCGGGATCAACTGACCATTCGCAGGAGCCACAAACTCTTGATTTAGCCCTTTAAAAATAGTCACGGATGTTTTTTCAGCTGAGGAAGTCGGCGGAAGCGTAGTAGTCGGAATTTCTACACCCGAATCTAACAAATCTTGAATATCTGATTTTAAAATATCAGCTTTAGGACCATAAACCGCTTGTACACCGTTGTCCTTTACTAAAAGACCCATTGCCCCGGCTTTTTTCCATTGTTCTTCTGTGCCGACCACCGAATGATCATTGACGGATACACGTAGTCGAGTCATACAAGCATCAACATCAACGATATTTTTAGCTCCACCCAACAAATTAACGATTTGAACGATTTGACTATCAGCTGATGCTGTTCCTGCGTCTGAATTAGCAGGTGTTTCATCATTGTCTACTTCGTAATTGCCATTACGTCCAGGAGTTGCATAGTTGAATTTTTTGATCATAAAGTTTGCAAAGAAGTAAGTGAATACACCAAAAGCAAGACTTGTGATCACAAAATTCAATAAATCATTTCCTAATCCAGCACGTAAAGCCATTGGAACCCGCGTCAACAACTCAATATTCCCAAATGAATGAACACGTAAATGAATGAGATCGGCCATCGCAAAAGCAGCACCTTGAATTACAGCATAGCAAGCATACAATGGTACTGCTACAAACATAAACATAAATTCTAATGGTTCGGTTACACCGGTTAAAAAAACAGCAACTGCTGCTGAAAGAAACATTGATTTATATTTCTTTTTCTTATCAGGATCAACATTCCGGTACATTGCTAGTGTCAATCCCATCAAAATACCAGTTGAACCGATCATTTGACCTACTTTAAATCGAGCAGGTGTCCACTGTGTCAACACTTGATTATACTGAGACATATCTCCAGCATCTTTTAAGTTTACCAAGTCAGTCGCCCAAGCCAACCATAATGGATCTTGCCCAAATACTTGACTGCCGGCCTGTGCCCCAGTCATAATCTCATACGTTCCACCTAATTGCGTATAGTTCATTGGAATCGTCAACATATGATGCAACCCAAATGGGAGCAACAATCGTTCTAGTGTTCCATATAAAAATGGCGCTAAAATCGGTGCTGTATCTTGAGAATTAGCAATCCATTTACCAAAATCATTGATCCCCGTTTGAATAACCGGCCACACTAAAGCTAATACAACCGCTACAATTACAGAACGCAAAATTACCACAAATGGTACAAAACGTTTTCCATTAAAGAAGGTCAACACTTCCGGAAGTTTGCGGAAATTATAGTATTTGTTGTACGCCGTCGCTCCAACGAAACCAGCAATGATCCCAACGAATACCCCCATATTTAATGCAGGCGCCTCAAGTACACTAATGAAATAACCATCGACCATTATTTTTTGGCCAAACAATGTATGGGTTACTGCATCAGGGTTTGCCAACATTTCAGCAGTTACGCCAAAGATCGCACCTGTGATTCGGTTGATTAAAATGAATGAGAGCCCTGCAGCAAATGCACCACCAGCCCGTTCTTTCGCCCAACTACCTCCAATTGCTAATGCAAATAATAAATGGAGATTACCAATAATTGCCCAACCCACATTCTCAACAACGCCACCTGTGGTCACTAACCAACCAAGGTTACTATTGATCATTGGTAATGATTTACCAATACTAATCATCAATCCGGCAGCCGGCATTACTGCGATAACCACCATCAAAGCCTTCCCAAATTTTTGCCAAAACTCAAAACTAAACATCTTCTTTATACCCGTCATGCTGTTCCCTCCTAAATTTACGCAATCGGTTTCGCTTATTTGCATTATATATCGCTTATACACTTTTGTAAACTCTTACAATTAAATTTTTTTAAATTATCATATGCCATATGAATTATATTTGTTATCTACAAAACATTGCTTGACTTACGCAACCGATTGCGTATATGATGTAGTCGAGAAAAGAAATGAGGAGGAGAATCATGAATAACGTACAACGACTTTTTGATATTGATCCTTGGAAAATTCGCACAACAAAGCTAGATAAAGAACATCGACGTTTGCAAGAATCGTTAACTAGCATCGGTAATGGCTATATGGGAATGCGTGGTAATTTTGAGGAACATTATAGTAGTGATCATCATAAAGGCACCTATCTTGCCGGAATCTGGTATCCAGATAAAACGCGCGTAGGCTGGTGGAAAAACGGCTATCCTGAATATTTTGGCAAGGTGATCAACGCCTTAGATTTCATTCAAATGCGCTTATTCATCAATGAACAAGAAATCGATTTAGCTACTACACCTATTGAAGAGTTTGATTTGGAATTAAATATGCAAAATGGTGTGTTAACTCGATCATTTATAGTAACTATTGATGATGCTAAAGTACGAATTACCTTTGAGCGTTTTTTAAGCATCGTCAAACAAGAGTTAGCAGTCATTCGGTTAACAGCTGAATGTTTAGTCGGTGAAGCGCAATTAAAAGTAATTTCTAAATTAGATAGTAATGTCCAAAATGAAGATAGTAATTATGAAGAAATGTTTTGGTTAGAGAAAACACGTGGTCATCGAGAAGACATCAGTTTCTTGACGACTCAGACCATTCCGAATAATTTTGGGATTGAGCAGTTTTCAGTTACTGGAGCAATGAAACACGTCACTTCAACAGTTGGTGTTCAACAAGAAGATGCATTAGAGGTAGCTGAGACGTTTAGTTATGATCTAGTGATCAATCAACCAATTCAATTAGAAAAACGAGTGGTCGTATTGACTAGTCGGGACATTCCAGAATCACAGCAACCAGAAAGAGCAGTCACTTTATTAGAAGAGTTTCAACTTTCTTATGATGAATTATTAGCTGAACAAAATGTTGCATGGGCAAATCGTTGGGCCCTTGCAGATGTTTTAATCGGTGGCGACGATGAAGCTCAACAAGGAATTCGTTTCAATATTTTCCAATTATTCTCAACTTATTATGGAGAAGACGAGCGTCTAAATATCGGGCCTAAAGGTTTTACTGGTGAAAAATACGGTGGTGCGACTTACTGGGATACAGAAGCATATGCCGTTCCAATGTATTTAGGGATCACTGATCCACGCATTACCAAAAATCTATTAAAATATCGTCATAACCAATTACCGCAAGCACAACACAATGCACAGCAACAGGGCTTGAAAGGCGCTTTATACCCAATGGTTACTTTTACCGGTGTCGAATGCCACAACGAATGGGAAATTACTTTTGAAGAAATTCATCGAAACGGTGCTATGGCTCATGCTATCTATAATTACACTACCTATACAGGTGACGAAACGTATATGCAAAAAGAAGGGCTAGAAGTATTGAGTGAGATTGCTCGCTTTTGGGCTGATCGTGTGCACTATTCAAAACGACAAGACAAATACATGATCCACGGTGTGACCGGACCTAATGAATATGAAAACAATATCAATAATAACTGGTATACAAACTTTTTAGCTCAATGGGTCTTAAAATACACTTTAGAAAATTATCAAAAGCATCAAGCACAAACAACTGTCGTGATTACTGAAGAGGAACAAGTTCAATGGCAAAAAATTATTGATAAAATGTATTTCCCTAAAGATGAAGAACTGGGGATTTTTGTCCAACACGATACCTTCTTGGATAAAGACTTGATGCCTACATCTGACCTTTCAGCCGCAGATCGTCCCTTGAATCAAAATTGGTCATGGGATAAGATCCTCCGTTCTTGTTTTATCAAGCAAGCAGATGTTCTACAAGGCATTTATTTCTTCGGTGAACAATTTACAATGGAAGAAAAGCGAAAGAATTTTGATTTTTATGAACCGATGACCGTTCACGAATCGTCCCTTTCTCCATCTATTCATGCAATTCTAGCCGCTGAATTAGGACTGATCGATAAATCAATGGAAATGTATCAGCGAACTGCCCGTCTTGACTTAGATAATTATAATAACGATACCGACGATGGTTTGCATATCACATCTATGACTGGAAGTTGGTTAGCGATCGTTCAAGGTTTTGCTCAAATGAAGACTCATACTGGAACATTGAGTTTTGCTCCGATGTTACCAACGGATTGGGACCATTATTCATTCCACATTAATTATCAAGGCCGCCTGATTTCGGTGGCGGTAAATCAAAAAGAAGTTCAAATTGACTTGAAAGATGGCCCGGCCTTAGCTATGATGCTTTATGGAAAAGAAATTTCTTTAAGCGATACAATGACGGTCCCATTAGAACAGGAGGTGTCAAATGTTTAAAGGCGTTTTGTTTGATTTAGATGGTGTGATCACTGATACTGCTGAATATCATTACCTTGCCTGGAAAAAATTAGCTGATAAATTGGATATTTCAATCGATCGTCAATTCAACGAACAACTAAAAGGTGTCAGCCGCGAAGATTCATTGAAATTGATCTTGGCTCACGGTAATCGTTCAAATAACTTTACAGAAGCTGAATTCCAAGCATTAGCAAAAGAAAAAAATGACAACTATGTCGAAATGATCCAATCCGTTTCTCCAACGGATGTTTATCCCGGTATTTTGGAATTATTGAAAGACTTAAAAAAAGCCGATATCAAAATTTCATTGGCTTCTGCAAGTAAAAATGGGCCTTTTCTGTTAGAACAGATGGCGCTATCAAGTTATTTTGACGGCATTGCTGATCCAGCAGAAATCGCTCAGGGTAAACCAGCACCGGATATTTTTCTTTTAGCTGCTAAAATAGTTGGTCTTGATGCAGCTGAATGTATAGGGATTGAAGATGCACAAGCCGGCATCGCTGCCATCAAAGCTAGCGGCGCACAACCAATCGGCGTCGGTGATGCCAAACATTTAGGAACAGATATTCCACTCGTTGCCAAAACAGATCAATTAACGATCGATTTTTTAAAAAAATGTTGGCAATGATAGCTGATTCTCATAAATTATATTAAGAAAGAAAGGATGGGGAAACGATGATACCGACGGTTAAAGATGTCGCAAAAAAAGCTAATGTCTCTCCTTCTACCGTTTCTCGGGTGATCAATGACCATCCCAGTATTTCAGTAGAGACAAAGAAAAAAGTTCGTAAAATCATGGAAGAAATGGATTATTTCCCGAATGCTACCGCACGAAATCTAGGAACTCAGCGAGCAAATACTATTGGCGTAATCTTGCCCCCTTTGGATTCGCAAGAGCGTTTAGGTAATCCGCTATACTTAGAGTTACTCAATGCAATCAATGAAACAGCGGCTGGATTTCAGATTGCTACGGCAGTTGCTTCAGCTGCAAATAGCAAGTCTCTGTTAGAGAATGTCCAACGTATGCATCGACAAAAACAAGTGGATGGTTTTATCCTAGCCTATTCGGAAAAAGATAACCCTGTTTCAGAATACCTTTACCAACAGAAGGTACCTTTTACTTTAATCGGTCGTCCAGCAAAACGTGAAGCGGACATCATTTATGTCGACAACGACAATCAGCTACTGGGAAAACAAGCAACCGAATACTTGATTGAAAAAGGACATAAAAATATTTTATTTGTCAGCAACGTCAATCAAGAAGTGATTTTCTTTGAACGCTATTTTGGTTATCAAGAGGCGTTGATGCTTGCAGGATTACCAACTCAACCGGCAGTGACGATGTTACAGCCAGAGGATTACACAAAATTTCCAGAAGTCATTAATCAAACTGGAGCAACTGCCTTAGTTATCATTGATGATATTTTTGCTTTGCGAATGATCCAGTTGGCAAATCTACACGGCTATGCTGTTCCTGATGATCTTTCAGTGGTCAGCTTCAACAATTCAATTTTTGCAACTTTGGTCCACCCTTATCTAACTACGATCGACATTGATGTGACGGATCTAGGAAGATTAGGAACAGAAAAGTTATTAGAACAAATCAATCATGAACAGTCTGGCGGAATCCAATTAGTGGTTCCCCATCATTTGATTCAACGTGAAACTGTCCGTGCACTTAAGTAATCATTAAAAATGATCTGCCCAACT
Organism: Enterococcus hailinensis; assembly: GCF_045862035.1. NCBI lineage: Bacteria > Bacillati > Bacillota > Bacilli > Lactobacillales > Enterococcaceae > Enterococcus > Enterococcus hailinensis. The sequence goes on from NZ_BAAFRV010000024.1 coordinate 7,694, forward strand.
TGTGGCAGATCATTTTTTTACTTTATACTATTAAAAAATAGAAGGGATGGTTGCGATGATCGCTCTCTGCTTAATAGTCATAATGATAATGGCAATTATTTATTGTCGTTATCAAACGTATCGACTAGTAGAAAAACATTTTCAAGTAGAAAAAAATACTCAATTAAAAATAAAAAAAGGCGAATCATCGGCATATACGATTGCTCAAATCAGTGATAGCCACTTCTCTCCTTTTTATCAGCCAGAACGTTTTACTAAAATTGTTCATAAATTGAATCAGTCAAAATCAGAGATCGTTTTATTCACCGGTGATTTGATTGAAAATTATAATTACTGGCAAACCCATGACTGTGAAGCTATCAGTCGCCAATTAACTGCAATTCAAGCTTCAGTTGGAAAATTCGCCATCTTGGGCAATCATGATTATCGTTCTGAAGGTGCAGTCGCTGTAAAAAAAATGCTACTCGACGGTGGTTTTACCCTATTAGAAAATGAATCTATCTTAGTAGATGGGATTAGTTTGACCGGGATCGACGACGGGCAAGAAGGAACGCCTGATTATACAACACAACCTTTACCTGCTCCCTTTTCGATTCTGATGGTCCATGAACCTGATCAAGTTAAAAAAATCTCTGATATCAGTTCTTTTGATCTGATTTTAGCTGGCCACAGTCATGGGGGACAAATTCGTTTTCCTTTTTTTCCTTATAAAAATTATGGCTCAAAAATCTATGATAAAGGGGTCTATCCTCTTAGCTCTACCACAAACTTAGTAGTGAACACTGGTTTAGGCACAACTGGTTCTCCGCTACGTTTTCGTGTAACACCAGAAATTCTTTATTTTCATATAGAAAAAGGATCGGAATAAATTCCGATCCTTTTTTAGGCACTGATTTTTTGTTTGATGTACGGGATAAAGACTGGAACCAAGGAAATAAAGACAATCAGCAACATGATCAGCGAGAAGTGATCACTGACTACGGGAATATTGCCTAAGAAAAAGCCTGCCAAAGTAATAACTGTTCCCCAAACGATTGCACCAAAAATATTGAATCTTGAGAAAGTACCCCAATGCATTTTACTAGAGCCTGCAATAAAAGGAATAAATGTCCGAATAAACGGCATGAAGCGCCCTAAGAAGATCGTCCACTTTCCACGCTCGTTAAAAAAGTTCTCAGCCTCTTTTACTTTATCTTCTTTTATAAAACGGGAAATCGGACTATGATAAAGTGCTCGCACGCCTAAAGTGTGTCCAATCCAATAATTCATCGTGTCACCCAAAATAGCTGCGATGATACAAATACCAATCACATAAGGTAAATGCAAGACACTTCCACCCAAAGCAGTCAATGCACCAGCAGCAAATAAGAATGAATCACCTGGTAAAAATGGAAAAACCACAACCCCTGTTTCAATAAATACGATTGCAAATAAAATGGGATAGATTCCCATGCCATATTGATGCACTAAAGAAACCATGTGCGCATCGATATGTAAAATAAAATCGATCAAAGCCATATTTTTTCATACTCCTTAAAAATAAAAGTCTACTCTATCATACGACTTTTTACAAAAAAAGAAAGTTTGATCTGTCTTTCTATAGAAAAAATAAATTTTATTAGTAACGTGGTATAATAACAAAAAAGAACAAAAGGAGTTTTTTTATGAGCGTTCTTTCTCATATGAAGAGCATGCAGAACGATATGTCGACTGCAGAAAAAAAAATCTATCTATTCATTCGCGATAACAGTGAAAAAGCTGCTAGTATGACAGCAAACGAAATCGCTGAAGCTTCAGGCGCTAGTGCACCAACAGTGGTGCGCTTTTCAAAAAAAATGGGCTTTACTAGTTTAACCGATCTTAAAATCGAACTTTCGGCAGAAACGATGCAGCAACGGAGCAATAACACCTACAGTGATGTGAGCCAAGACGAATCCTTTCCTACCTTAAAAAATAAACTAGCTAGTAATGCTCGCTATACGATTGATGAAACAACTGCCCTCTTCAATGAAGAGGAATTTTTGCAAGCCTGTAAATTACTTGAAGAAAAAGAATTTTGTTACGTCTTAGGAATCGGGGCCTCTAATCTAGCCGCTACTGATATCGTTCAAAAATGGAGTCGTTTAGGAAAAAATATTATCAGCGAACCAGACTACAATACGATTTTGCCGCAATTAGTACTCCATCAAAAAGAAGCCGTCATTTGGTTGGTCTCAAATTCGGGTCTAACTTCTGAGTTGCTCGCATTAGCAGAAACGGCCAAAGATTTAGGCATCCCGATCATTACTTTGACTCAGTTTGGTCAAAACCCTTTAGCAAAACTGTCTGATGTCTGCCTTCAAACATCTCGACCAACTGAAGCTACCTATCGCAGTGCAGCAACAGATTCGATTTTAGCTCAATTTATTACAGTCGATTTACTATTCTATGTTTACCTTAGCCGTAATAAAGAACATGCTGAAAAAATCTATACTACACGCGCAGTCGTGCAAGAATATCGAAAAAAATATTTTTAACCAAAAAAACGGAGACGCTTCACGCGTTCTCCGTTTTTTATTTATTTTGTTTGAGCTTTGAAAACTTCTGTCTCAGCATTTACTTTACCAATTTTTTCCAAGACATAGGTTTCAACCTCATTCATATTGGTAATCAGTACCATCATCGAAATTCCCTTACCAGCTGCTTTGATAGCCCCTAAGTCAGCCGTCGCAACTTTCGTTTCCGGTGTTACATGCTGACCTTCTGTTACAAATACTTCAAATGGTTTTCCTTCTAACTCGACCGTATTGATTCCCATATGAAGCAATACTTCTAAACCACTATCTGTCGTGATACCAATCGCATGTTTCGTTGGAAAGATCGTTGATACTTTCCCAGCTACAGGTGCAAAGATTTCATTGCTTGTTGGTTCAACAAAATAACCTTCACCCATCATTTTTTCAGCAAATACTGGATCAGCAGCATCTTCCAATGGATGAACTTCGCCTTGTGCCACCGCGGTAAAAACATCGGTTGAATGTGCTGCAACTTTCGTTTCAACCATTGGTTCAGCGGAAACAGTACTTTCTGCCAATTGCTGTTCTGCTAATTTATCTTTTGGGATACCAAAGAAATACGTTGCTACAAAACCGCCAGCATAGGCTGCAAGTAATCCTAAAACATAACCCCACCAGCGTCCATTAGCAATTAATGGAATCAGTGCTGCTCCCGAAGGTCCGATCGCGATCGCGCCAACACCACCGATTGCACCAATCACAGCTCCACCGATACCGCCACCGACACAAGCAGTCACAAATGGACGGCCTAGTGGTAATGTCACTCCATAAATCAATGGTTCGCCAATCCCTAAAATACCAACCGGCAAAGCACCTTTGATCATTTCAGTCAGTTCTTTGTCTTTACGCAATTTAATCCAAAGTGCAAATGCCGCTCCTACTTGACCAGCACCTGCCATTGCCAAAATCGGCAATAATAAAGTCATACCTGTTTCACCGATCATTTGGATATGGATCGGGGTTAAAATTTGATGTAAGCCGAACATTACCATCGGAAGGAATAATGCACCTAATACAAAACCAGAAAATGCACCACCGACTGATAACACCCAGTTGATTCCGCCGACCATTCCGTTTGAGATAAAACCGGCTAATGGCATGATCAAGAAAATCTCTAGCAGTCCAACCACTAGTAACGAGACCATTGGGGTGATAATGATATCAATCGCATCCGGAATAATTTGATGCAATTTCTTTTCGATCATTGATAATAACCAAACAGCAAAAATGACGCCGATAATTCCACCTTGACCAGCGGCTAAGGCATCGCCAGTAAATAAGTTTTTAATCGGGGCATCGGGATTCATACCTGTCAACATAACGACCGCTCCGATAACACCACCTAATGTAGGGTTAGCACCGAAAACTTGGGCAGAATTAATCCCAGTGTAGATGACTAGATAAGTGAACATTCCATTTTTTAAAATATTCAATACATCAACAAATTGCTGCCATGTGGCTGCGTCTAACGTTCCCGCGGTAATTAAATTGGCCATGATTGCTGCAACACCAGCAATCAATCCTGACCCTACGAATGCTGGAATCATCGGAACAAAAATATTTGAAATATCTTTTAGAACTGCCTTGATCGGTGATTTCTTTTGTTTGGCCTTTTGGGCAGCTTTCATTTCTGCAGCTTTCGCATTCACCATATCTTTGCCTGAACCTTGCGGCAACTCTTCTCCCAGTTCAACACCTGCGAGATCGACCATCTCTTTTGCTACTTTATTGACTTTTCCTGGACCGATGATTACTTGTAACTGCTCGTCATCAACGACGCCTAGAACCCCAGGGATACTTTTCAATTTTGCCTGATCTACCTTCGTGTCATCTCGCACACTCATCCGAACTCGTGTCATACAATGGACAACACTTTGAACATTGTCCATTCCGCCAGCACCAGCATAGATTTCTTTCGCTAACTGATTCAACGTCAATTCTTCTTTTGCCATTTTATTCACTCCTTATTTTATAATCGTTTCGAGCATTATTTTTGATCATCGTTCCAGTTTTATTTTTGCTTAAAGCGTCTTCTTAACGAATCCGTCGGCTTGGACTAATTTTTCACTTGCTGCTTCTTTATCGCTATTCGTTAAAATCATGACGATCGCTAGTTTGACATTTTGCTCTGCGGCTTCAAAATAGTGAGCAGCTGTCTCATAATCTGCTTCCGTCGCTTGCATAATAATTCGTTTTGAACGTTCAACTAATTTTTCATTGGTTGGTTTCACATCGACCATTAGATTATTATAGACTTTTCCAATGCCGATCATACTGATCGTTGAAATCATATTCAAGATTAATTTTTGAGCTGTCCCCGATTTTAAGCGTGTTGATCCAGTTAAAAATTCAGGTCCGCAGTCTACTTCAATCGGCATAGACGCGTGTTTACTGATTTCAGCATCTTTATTACAAGCCACTGTTCCGGTCGCTGCACCAATTGAGCGTGCATAATCCAATCCACCGATTACATAAGGCGTCCGGCCACTCGCAGCGATTCCGATAACCACATCATGCTCGTTTAATTGCAGATCCTTCAGATCTTGCGCACCAAGTTCAGCATTATCTTCTGCTCCTTCTACTGCGACAGTCATTGCTTTTTCTCCACCTGCAATCAGACCGACAACCATTTCTGGTTCCACACCAAATGTCGGCACACACTCTGCAGCATCTAGCACACCTAAACGTCCACTAGTTCCAGCACCCATATAAATCAAGCGCCCACCTTTTTTAAAACCAGCGATTGTTGCTTCGACAACTTTTTCAATTTGTGGTAATTGATCGGCTACTGCATCCGCTACTTTATGGTCTTCTTGATTCATCAATTTGACTGCTTGACTCACACTCATTTCATCTAAACCAAAAGTTGTTTCATTTCTGCGTTCTGTTGTTAGATTTTCTAAATTAATCATTTTTATCCACTCTTTCCAAACTAAATTTATGTCCGGCGCTGATCTTTTTAATCAACGCTTGATCTGCTTCGATAATGTGACCGACAACATTTACTTTTTTATCTGCCGGCAATACTTGTTTCACGATCTGGATCTCTCCCATATAGCGCAAATATTTTTCGTTATCAATCGTTACCGCACCAATTGCTCTTTCTACTGCTGGTAGTGCGTCGACCTGTGGGATCTTTTTGAAACGAGCTTCGGCACTGCGAATGACATCGCGTGCGTCATCTTGTCGGTTAATATGTTTTCCTAAAACCCATTCACTTTGTTCATTTAAGCTATCCATATGTAAAAGCAATTCTTTTTCTTTTATATAGGAAGAAAACTGTTTTAAAACACGCTCACTGATGCCGCTATCGCCAAGATACACTTTATCAGTATCTGCAAGTAAATCAAGTGCTGCTGCCAATGGATGGATATGGCGATGCTCTTCCAATGTTGGCAACCCTTGATATAAAGGCCCTCTAAAATTTTTATTTCCCGGCACAAATGCTTGAATCGTAAACCCTTGGCTTTTCAACCATTCGTTTTTCTTTTGGTACCATAACTTATCTAAACCAGTTTCGGGTCTTGGATAATAATTATGCCATGCTTCTAAGTGTCTAAAATCAGCATTTGCAGCTTTTAATTCCGCAATGTCTTCTTCCGTGATAGTGGAAGCGTTCAACGCTACATTGATCTCTTGAGACAATTTTGCAATTTGCTGATTGCTGATATGATAGTCCATTCTCAACCCCGTGATGCCTGCAGCTTCTAATTCTGCGATTCGATCAAAGGAAAAACCTGCGCGTTTTAATGCGTCCCCAGAAATGTCCACCATTACCGATAAGTGATTTTCCCTAGCTACTTCACCCAAGTCAATCAAACGCTTACGATACTGAGTAACATCATCTTCTGGAATATGCAAGGATGTAAAGATTCCCGAAAACCCATTTTCTGCCATTGTTTTAATATAGTCTTTTGTCTCAGTTGATAATTCTTGATTTAAAAAAATTGAGAATCCAAACATGAGCAACCTCCTTATAATGAAACCGTTTAACTTTACGAATTGATTATAAACACAAAAAGAAAAAAACGCAACACTATTTCATGAATAAATTATTTATTATGAAATAACATTTCTTAAAAGTCTGAGTATTACCCTTTTTAGCTATTTTTTATGTATACTATATTTTGGTAATCGAAAGGAGAATTTTTACTATGAAAATTGCAATTGCTGGAGCAGGCGCTATGGGAAGTCGAATTGGATTGATGCTTCACCAAGCTGGCAATGACGTTGTGTTGATTGATCGTTGGCCGGAACATATTCAGGCAATTCGAGAAAAAGGATTGATTGGAGAATTCGAGGAGCAAACGATCACTGCAAAACTGCCGATCTATTCTCCAGAAGAAATTGTTGAAGGACATACAAATGTCGACTTGGTGATTGCATTGACTAAATCAATGCAATTAGAGACGATGTTTAAAGATATAAATGCCCTCATCGGCAAAGATACATTTGTCTTATGCTTACTTAATGGATTGGGGCATGAAGAAACCTTGTCACGATTCGTAGCCAAGAAAAATATTATCTTTGGCACTACAACTTGGACGGCCGGACTAGCAGGACCGGGGCATGCTAAATTAGTTGGATCAGGCAGCATCGAAATGGAAAATCTAGCGCCTCAAGGAAAAGAATTTACTTTAGAAGTTATCAATATTTTTGAGCAGGCTGGTTTAAACCCTATCTATAGTGACAATGTCCGCTATTCGATTTGGAAAAAAGCATGTATCAATGGGACGTTAAATGGATTGTGCACTATTTTAGATTGTAATATTGCAGAATTTGGTTCGATGAGTATGGCTCGAACGATGATCGAAACCATTATCGGAGAATTTGCAGCTGTTGCTAAGGCAGAGGGGATCGAGCTTGATCAAGCACAGGCAATCGAAGCAGTTGAGGCAACTTATGATGTAAAAACACAAGGTCTCCACCATCCTTCGATGTATCAAGATCTGATCCGTAATCATCGTAAAACTGAAATTGATTACATCAATGGCGCTGTCTGGCAAAAAGGGCAAAAATATCAGATTCAAACACCTTACTGTGCCTTTTTGACTCAACTAGTCCACGCAAAAGAAGAATTATTGAATGCAAAATAAAAAAAGCGCCTAAGCGCTTTTTTTGTTAGGAATAATTGCTACGATCTTCCAATAAAGAATGATACCACTGCAACAACGATTACTGCACCAATGATCGAAGGAATCAAAGCCATACCAGCTAAGCTAGGGCCCCATGAGCCAAGCAATGCTTGACCAATCGCAGATCCAACTAGACCAGCAACGATGTTAGCAATCCATCCCATTGATCCGCCTTTCTTAGTGATCGCACCAGCGATTGCACCAATAACAGCACCAATGATTAAACTCCATAACCAACTCATTATTCTTCCCCTCTTTCTATCTAAAATGATTACACTATCATGTTACAGATAATCTAAAAATTTTTCCATTATTATGCTCAAAATCAAACACTTTAGATAAATGATTCTGAAAGTTTACATGATTCTCCTTACTAAACGAGCACTTTTTGGCTAAAAAGCGTTCTTAACTCTGGATTATGCTCTAAAAAATTTTTTTCTTTTCTTATCAAAAAAATTTTCGATTATTTTTCATAAATTACAATATTTTTTGGTATAAAAAGAAAAAAATGTTGTTTATTTTAGTTTAGATGAAAATTAAATGAAAAAATATTCAACAAACTGGAATTGTCAGAATATTTTGGTATTATAGTCAAATAATTATCAGAATATTTCAAATCTACAAATTATTCTCGCTATTTAGAAATGAGGAATTCTATGGAAAATAAATTACAAAAACAAATGACTTCACGCCACATCATGATGTTAGCATTAGGTGGAGCGATTGGAGCTGGATTATTCAAAGGAAGCGGAGAAGCCATCGGTATCGCGGGTCCTTCAGTTATCCTAGCCTTTTTACTTGGTGGACTCGTTCTCTTTATCGTTATGAACGGCTTAGGACGTCTTGTATTAAGCAGTGACAATATCCAAGGGCTATCCGGCATCATTAAACCTTACTTAGGTGAACGGACCGCTGATTTCATCGATTGGTTATACTGGTCTTTATGGATGGTCAATATTATCGCTGAAGCTGTGGCTGCCGCTAGTTTCATCCAACTTTGGTTTCCAAACGTGCCTTCATGGATTTTCGTTTTGATTCTTGCCTTGCTGACAACACTGATCAATTTATATTCTGTTCGCTTGTTTGCTGAAACAGAATACTGGCTGGCTTTCATTAAAATTGCTGTTATTATTATTTTGATCGTCTTTGGTGTTTACTTAGTGGGACATGAAGTCTTTAACATCGGGTTTAGCAGTACCCTATCTCGAATGACTAGCCATGGCGGTTTTGCCCCTCACGGATTGAAAGGATTGGTTAATTCTTTACTAGTCGTTATCTATTCTTATGGCGGCTCTGAACTGATCGCTATCACAGTTAGTGAAACAGAGGATCCTAAGACAGCTATTCCAAAAGCTATCAAGGGTGTTATGGGACGGATCATTTCGTTCTATATCGTTCCGATGATTTTACTTTTGATTATTTATCCTTGGAATACATTAGCAAGCACAAGTGTTAGCCCGTTTGTTATGGTCTTCCAAAAAATGCATATTCCATTTGCATCGGATATCGTAAACTTTGTAATTGTTTTGGCACTATTTTCTTCAATTAATTCTGGTGTCTACGCCTCATCAAGAACCTTGTATTTCCGAGTAAAAGAAAATACAGGCTTTACTTCAAAATTAGCGGTATTGAATAAACACCAAGTTCCACAACGTGCCGTACTATTTTGTACCGGAACACTCTATATCGGTGTTATCTTGTCTTACTTCTTAGGAAACAAATTATTCAATTACTTAGTCGGATCATTATCTTATTCTGTTTTATTGACTTGGATGCTGATCAGTATTGCTTCTTTCGTTTTAGCTATGAAAAAAGGAACGGTCATCGAACGTTTCTTCAGCGGACTAGTGATTATTGTCTTAGCTTTGATTTTTATTGGTATCTTGATGAACAATGCTCTGGGCGTAACGCTCTTCACAGCATGTATCTATTTAATCATTTTCTTCAGCTATCGAAAAAAACATCCCGAAATATTATCTGATAAAATATAAAAAAACCTTCAAGAAGTCCTAAGCTTCTTGAAGGTTTTTTATTTACAAAATTAAACTAATTCTACTTCAACATCGATATTGCCGCGAGTTGCTTTTGAATATGGGCAATAGTCATGCGCTTCTTCAACAATTTTTTGCGCTTCTTCTTTTTCAACACCTGGTAAAGAAGTTTCTAAAATTACACCGATTTGATAGCCGCCTTCATCCAATTGATATAATGAAACACGCGCTTTCACTTCTGCATCTGATTCGATGTTGTGCTCTTTTAACATATGATGGACTGCACCATTGAAACATGAAGCATAACCTGCCGCAAATAACTGCTCAGGGTTCGTCCCTTCTGCGTGAATTGAAGGTGGCTCGATCTTCATTTTCATACTACCATTTGGTGCTTGAACGTCTCCAGTACGTCCTCCATGATTAATCATTGCTGTTTCGTACATTTTTTTCAAAATCCATCATTCCTTTCGTTCTTTCTGATTATAAGTGTAAGCTGTTACAACTTAGATTACAAAATAACTGCTCATAAATCAGAAAAAAGAAGAAATTTTCGAATTTGAAAACAAAAAAAGACGAGATCTGAAATCAGATCTCGTCTTTATTATAATCAAAAATGATTATTTAACAGTTACAGTTGCGCCAACTTCTTCTAAAGCAGCTTTAAGTGCTTCAGCGTCTTCTTTAGACACATCTTCTTTAACTGGTGCAGGAGCGCCATCAACTACAGCTTTAGCTTCTTTTAAGCCTAGGCCAGTTGCTTCACGAACTGCTTTGATAACTTTAACTTTTTGATCGCCAACAGCTGTTAATTCAACTGTGAATTCAGTTTGTTCTTCAGCAGCAGGGCCAGCAGCAGCACCAGCAGCAGCTACAGGAGCAGCAGCAGTTACGCCAAATTCTTCTTCGATAGCTTTAACTAAGTCGTTTAATTCTAAGATTGTCGCGCCTTTAAGTTCTTCGACAATGTTTTCAATGTTCAATGCCATTTTAAATTTCCTCCGTTTAGGTAAGTTTTTATTTTTTTTATTTATGCAGCAATTAAGCTACTTCGTCTTCTTTTTCTGCGACTGCTTTCACAGCGTAAGCCACGTTGCGGACTGGCGCTTGAAGGACAGATAAAAGCATAGAAAGAAGTCCATCGCGGTTCGGTAGTTTTGCAAGAGCAGTAATTTCTTCAACAGAAGCTACTTTTCCTTCAATGATACCGCCTTTGATTTCAAGTTTTTCAGCTGAACTAGCGAACTCGTCGATAATTTTAGCTGGAGCAACAACATCCTCGTTACTGAACGCTACGGCTGTAGGTCCTGAGAATACTTCTTCTAATCCAGTCAAGCCAGCTTTTTCAGCTGCACGAACTAAGATAGAGTTTTTGATAACTTTCATTTCAATGTTAGCGTCGCGTAGTTGTTTACGTAGATCAGTTAATTGTTCTACAGTTAAACCACGGTAGTCAACGATAACAGCTGAAGCTGCTGCGCTGAATTTTTCAGAGATTTCATCAACGATAGCGGCTTTTTTAGCGATTGCTACTTCACTCATTATATATTTCACCTCCTGATTTTGATGGGGAGAGTTTCTTGTAAATACGTACAAAAAAACTCCATGCCACCGTAGACATAGAGGGACTATTGAATGTTCTCAATAAACGTCCTCGGTAGGAAATTAAGACTTACGTCGCCTACTGTCTTCGGTACAGTTAATAATTAACCTCGACTAACTTACCATAGATAAGCTAGTCGAGTCAAGTATTTTTCTAAATTAAATTAGAAAGAACCTTGTTCAACATGGATACCAGGTCCAAATGTTGTTGTTAATGAAATGTTTTTGATGTATTGACCTTTAGCAGTTGCAGGTTTTGCTTTAACTAAAGTTTCGTTGATTGTGTTAAAGTTTTCAACCAATTTAGCATCATCAAATGATACTTTACCGATTGGAACATGAACGTTACCAGCTTTATCAACACGGTAAGTTACTTTACCAGCTTTAACTTCTTCAACAGCTTTTGTAACATCCATCGTTACAGTACCAGTTTTAGGGTTAGGCATTAAACCTTTAGGTCCAAGAACACGTCCTAATCTACCAACTGTAGCCATCATATCAGGTGTCGCAACAACAACGTCAAAGTCGAACCATCCGCCTTGGATTTTTGCAACCATGTCGTCATCGCCAACGAAATCAGCGCCAGCAGCTTCTGCTTCTTTTGCTTTTTCGCCTTTAGCGAATACTAAAACAGTTTGAGTTTTACCAGTTCCGTTTGGAAGCACAACTGCTCCACGGATTTGTTGGTCTGCTTTTTTAGGGTCAACGCTTAATTTGTATGCAACTTCAACCGTTGCGTCAAATTTTGCGAAGTTTACTTCTTTTGCTAATGCTACTGCTTCTTCAACTGAGTAAGCTTTAGTAGTGTCAACTTTTTTTAATGCATCTTGCATTTTTTTGCTTTTTTTAGCCATTTTGTTTCCTCCTTGATGTGGTTATAACGGTAGAACCTCCCACGTGTTCCATATCTTTAGATAGGGAGCCAACTGAGAAGCTACTTTCTTGGGTACTGTGAAAATTATTCGACAGTGATACCCATGCTTCGTGCAGTTCCTTCAACCATGCGCATTGCTGATTCAACGTTAGCAGCGTTTAGGTCTTGCATTTTCAACTCAGCGATTTCTTTTACTTGATCGCTAGTAACTTTTGCAACTTTAGTTTTGTTTGGTTCGCCAGAACCTTTTTCAATGTTTGCAGCTTTTTTCAATAATACTGCAGCTGGCGGTGTTTTTGTAATGAATGTAAATGAACGGTCTTCATATACAGAGATTACAACTGGAATAATCAAACCTGCTTGATCAGCTGTACGAGCATTGAATTCTTTTGTGAATCCCATGATGTTAATACCCGCTTGACCTAGTGCAGGACCTACTGGGGGAGCTGGTGTTGCTTTACCTGCAGGAATTTGCAATTTAACTAATTTTTCTACTTTTTTTGCCACGAGACAAACCTCCTTGAGTCCGTGATGTGGTTAATTGGAGATCAAAATTTCTCCTCCCACTTTAAAACATGTGTGCAAGACACACTTTGGTATCTTATCAAATTTGATCTATATTTGCAAGTACTATCCCCCATTGTTTAAATGTTTTGACAATAATAAAACGCTTCACAATCTCTTTAACTACTATGAGAATAACAAAATAAATTATTAATTTTATTATTTTCTGAAAACGTGTATGGTACACTATGATTGACTTGATGAGGATTTCATCGGATAAATTAAGGAGGTTTAAAATAATGGAAGTTTTAAAATATCGAAGTGTTTTTGACATTATTGGTCCAGTTATGGTGGGCCCTAGTAGTTCTCATACCGCCGGCGCTGCGCGTATTGGAAAAGTTTGCCGTATGATTTTTGGGGAACGCCCAGACTCTATTGAATTTGATTTATATGAATCTTTTGCCAAAACCTATCGTGGTCACGGAACAGATATCGCTCTAGTGGGTGGTATTTTAGGAATGGAACCTGACGATCCTCGTTTATCCGACTCACTGAAAATTGCTCACGAACAAGGGATGGAAGTTCTTTTTGTGCCTAAAAAAGAAATCGCAGATCATCCGAATACAGTAACGCTACGAATGATCAAAGGTGATTTAGAAATGTCGATCACTGGTGTATCTATCGGCGGCGGCAATATCCAGATCACGGAAATGAACGGTTATAGTATTTCTCTTTCTATGGGCAGCCCAACCTACATCATTATTAATAAAGATGTTCCTGGTCTACTTTCGCGTGTTTCTACTATTTTTATGAAACATGGCTTGAATATCGGTAAAGTAACGATGACTAGAAAAACCAGAGGCGAACACGGGATTGTCCTTTTAGAAATTGATGATACGCCAGAAGATCCAGAAGGATTGAGACAAGAAATTAAATGTGAAGATGATGTATTAAGTGTTACTTACTTTAAATAGAAATGATTCGATTGAAAATTGTTAAAGCTTGGTATAAGATATAAAATCCTATCAATTAGAAGTGGAGGAAATCCCATGTTTTATTCAATCCAAGAGCTTATCGAACAAGCAAAGGATTATTCATCAGTCGGCGAATTAATGATCGCGACTGAAATGGAATTAACTGATCGCACACGCGAGGAAATCATCGCGTTAATGGAACGCAATTTAGAAGTCATGGAAAGCTCGATCGAAGAAGGCATCCAAGGTGTCGAGTCCGTGACACGAATCACAGGTGGCGATGCTAAACGCATGAATGATTACATCGAAAGCGGGAAATTCATGAGCGGCGAGACGATTTTGAAAGCCGTACGAAACGGTATCGCTGTAAATGAAGTCAATGCTAAGATGGGCTTGGTTTGTGCAACACCAACTGCTGGAAGCGCTGGCGTATTACCCGGTGTACTGATGGCCGCCCGGGAAAAGCTGAATCTGTCTCATGAGCAACAAATTGATTTTCTATTTACGGCTGGTGCTTTTGGTTTAGTAATGGCTAATAACGCTTCTATCTCAGGTGCAGAAGGAGGTTGTCAAGCAGAAGTTGGTTCGGCCAGTGCGATGTCTGCCGCAGCATTAGTCGCTGCCAATGGAGGCAATCCCGAAATGGCCGCAAATGCTTTAGCGATTACATTAAAAAATGTGATGGGACTTATTTGTGATCCGGTTGCTGGCTTAGTAGAAGTTCCTTGTGTCAAACGAAATGCAATGGGTGCATCGCAAGCGTTTATTTCTGCGGATATGGCTTTAGCTGGTATTCGTAGTGTGATTCCACCAGATGAAGTGGTGGAAGCGATGTACAAAGTTGGTCGTGCAATGCCGCAAATCTTCAAAGAAACTGCAGAAGGTGGCGTAGCAACTACTCCTACCGGTCTTCGTTTGCAACGTCAAGTTTTTGGCGAACCTGAAAAGGCAACTGTCTAATCTAAATAAAAAAAGAACGCTGAACTAAGGGAAGTGCAACTACTTTTTGATACAAAATAAAAAGAGCAACTCAATTTAATCTTGCTGACCGGTAATCGACGGGCGAAAGATACCCTAATTTGGATAAAATTCTATTATGATTCCAAAAATAGATG
>NZ_BAAFRV010000025.1:0-19759 GCF_045862035.1 Enterococcus hailinensis
GCCAAAGAGACAAAAGTCTCTTTGGCTTTTCAGTGATTCAAGAAATGAATATATTGATGAGTATCTAAGCATAAAATCAGAAATTAATTGAAATTTTATTTTGATTTTTTAACTTTGCAACAGAACCGATTTACCTAACAATTAGAATTCTTCTATCAAGAGAATAAATATAGAAAAATGCCAGCACCTGGTTTTCACTGGGAGCTGGCATTTTTCTGATGTACTTCAGTACGAAGTGTAGCAAGAGTATAAAATATTTTGGAGAAGTATGCAACAATAGTATGATTCTAATTATAAATTTGTGTATACCGTACTATTTGTATATTTTACTATTTGAATATAAGTAGTAAAATATACAAATTTAGCTATTTTTGCTTTTTCTTCCTATCACGTGATTCATAGGTCTTCATATACATTTCGAACATGGTTCTTTGTTCTGGTTCGATTTGATTTTCAAGTCGATCTAAAAGAGAGGCAACTAAATCGTCTTGTGTTTCAAATTCTAGTGTGTTTTGTAAAGCATTAATTCTATTAACATTATACTTTTGAAGTCGTATTGTACTATACACTTTATTTTTTCTTGGCCGGCCAACTGTTTTTGATTGAGAAGACTCATCTTTGATTTCGTTCTGGACAGTGGTCTTCTTTTGTTTAGAAAACTCGTCTAAGTTAAAAGTTGACTTGGGTTCAGAAAGTGGTGTTTCTTTGATTTCTTTAGTTTTTCTCTTTCTATTAGGATCTCTTTCAAATTCCATATTAGTCTTCGACCTCGATTCTCTCAATAAACTCATTGGCTATTGCACTGTAAAGTTCATGTATACGTTTATCATGATAATCCCAAGTGTCCGTAATATCGGGATCAGCAATCCCTTCTCTATCGTATCGTTTTAGACGATCTCTATGCTTAACAATATTTGAAAAGACGTTTTTTGTTCCGAAAATTTCAATCGAATCCTTAATAATTTGGTTATCTACGCCGGAATCATTTTTCATTAATACTGGAAGAATACCAGCGATTCCGAAATCTACATTTTCATATTTATTATAAAATGTCTGAGCGTATTCCCAAAAGGCTAGCGCCCCATCTAGAGAACGTTGTTGAGTTTGTAAGACAACAACAATTAGGTCAGAACTATATATAGCCGAATTTGTGTATATTGATATTGTTGGAGGACAATCAATAATTATGAGGTCATATTGATCCTCAATTTCGCTTAGTAAATTTGAAAAATGAGCAATTCTAGTTTCCTTGTAGTCTGGTACATCAGGTGGAAAAGTCAATTCAAGATAATCTGGGTAATCGACAAAGTCTTTGTTTGATGGTAACAAAAACAAGTTGTCCATAATTTCTACTACTGATGGTTCTAGGTCATTTTCTTGAATAGCAACCATCATTGTTTTATCGATGTCTAATGGTTCTCCATGCTGTCTTCTGTAAGTCCTATTTAATAATTGAGTTGAATTTGCTTGGGGATCTAAATCACAAAGTAGTACTTTGTAACCTTCTTTTGCCAATTCATATGAAAACATTACTGAGTTTGTGGTCTTACCAACGCCGCCTTTGAAATTTCCAAATACTATTTTTTTTACCAAACTGATCCAACCTTTCTCATTTCGATGTCTAACATTATTTACTACAAAAATACTATAACATAGATAATATCTTACTACAATAAATATTTGCGAATTATTACTATTTGTATACTTGTATATTCTACTATTTGCATACTTGCATTTTTGTATATCTTACTAAAGCACTATTTGCATATTATACTATTTGCATATTTGTATACATTAACAAGTAGATCGGAAAAGTTGATTAATTAGGACAAATAGCTAAAAGGTTTAAAGGGATAACACTATTTGTATATTGCTCTACAGTACTATTTGTATACTTGTATATTCTACTATTCAAATTAATTTATTTATGTATATTCGTATATCTGTATATTTGTATACTTGGATACGAGAAATATTTCAGGGGTATTATCAAAGGGGATTATGGGGTACAATCTTTTTTGAAAATAAAAGAAGACGAATCATAAAGCGAATTGGCGTTCACTTCATGAAAATCGTCTTAATGTGTTCTTCTCTTTTTTCAAAAAGAAAGTGATTGGTAGTCACTTTTGCTGTTTAAATTAGTCAATTTATTCTAGCTCATTTTTTGAAAAAAATCAATAGTAGAAGGCTTATTTAAGTGTGCTTCAATGCCCTTTTTAGGTCTTTAATTTGAATTTGGAGAACACTATTATTTAGTGTTCTCTATTTTTTGTGTCTGGAGGTGTGTCAAATGAATTTAACTAGTGTATATGCAGTGGTTTTGAAGGATGGATTACGTAAATATAAATATAAAAACAGCAAACTCAAGCCTGTAGGTTCGTCTGAAGGTAATAAAGGGGCGGTTTTCGGTTATCGATCGAAGGATCTCATGATCCAGGGCCGAGGTGTCGTGATTACCTCTGAAGAGGCCTTGTCTGAGAACGAAGATCAATTCACTCATTGGACGCCAAACGTCTTCAGTTATGGCACATACACCAACAGAGATCGTCAATTTGTTAAAGGACACAATGAGAATAATCTGCGTCAAATCAACACTTTTGTTGTCGATATTGATATTGCCGGCGAAAAATTTAATCACGGTGAAATCGTTCTTGCTGCGTATGATCGACTAGGATTGATGCCAACGATGATTTTAGATACTCCAGGAGGATATCAAGCGTATTTTGTATTAAGTGACGCTGCATACGTAACTAAGAAGAGCAATTTCAAAGTGATCAATGTTGCAAAACGTATCTCTGAAAATATCCGCAAAGAATTAGCGAAAGACCTTCCAGGCATCGATGTAGGGTGTAATCATTTTGGAATCGCTAGAATTCCACGAAATGACAATGTTCTCTTTTTCGAAGAGTCGTACTCTTATTCGTTTCAGGAGTGGTTGAACTGGTCAATGACTCAAGCTGCAGACAACAAAGCGGAAGTCATTCCTTTTCCCCATCAAAAGAACGAGATCCGCCAGCTAGATGAAAAGTGGGTTGATCTATTGATGAACTCTGAAAAATTAATCGGTTCAAAGGGTGTACTAGGTCGAAACAACGCTATTTTTACCCTTTCTTTGGCGTACTACGCTTCAAAGTCACCAATTGAGACGTGTGAGTACAACATGATCCTACTGAATGATCGTTTAAAAAATCCACTCAAGGAGTCTGAGATCAACCGGATTATCAAGAGTGCTTACTCGTCGAAGTATGAAGCAGCATCAAAAGACTATATTAGGGAAATCTGCCATACCTGGATTGATTCGAGTTTGACTGATGATCAGTTGTTTTCACAACCAAAAGGCTGGTATAAATTTAAAAAGGATCGTAAGGAACGTGTGAGATCTCATTCAAAAGAGTGGCAGCAAGATATCCTTGCCTATTTGTCGAGCCAAAGTTATACGTATAAACCGTTTGTCTATTCTACAAAAAAAGAGATCCGCGAAGAAATCGGAGTACCAGAACGATCTTTCGACGCAGCGCTTAAAACGCTGAAGGAAAAGAACCAGGTATTTTATCGTGTGACTCGTGGCCGCGGCGGAGGAATTATGATCGCTTCAGTCAAGGCTCTTATGAGAACGATCATCTTAACGAAGAAAGAAGTACGTGAGGCTTATTTTGAGGCGATTAGAGAGGCTTTCCTTGTGCCAGGTACGTTAGTTCAAAAGGTATTTTATCAGTTGTTACCAGCTAAAAAAGCATACACAGAAATCGAACTAATCAGTTTAGAATCAGGCTAAAAGTTAAACCCGCAAACTGCCTATACATTATATCTATGATACGTGTCCTAGGATTTTTGCCTGTTTGAGTATGCGCCTTAGCGCTGGTTGCCTTAGCAACTATTTGGGCTGTCATAAGTTATCAGGGTTTACTAATTTTTAGCTGGGCCTCAGCCCAAGGACGTTCCGTGTACTTTTTCGTCGTTGCGAACATATCTAGACTTTTTGATTAAGCTTTACTGCTGGCGATCGCTAGGGTAGGGTTGAGATAGCGTTGTTTAAGAATAGTTTATGGGGGAGTGATTTTAGTGTTAGCAAAAACTGTACATGTCGTTCTTGAAAAGAGAAAGATCAGCGGTGCTGTTAAATTAAGAAATACAGAATATTATTTTAGAGTGGATCAGCAGAAAATTTCAGAGGATCTAAAGCCTGGAATGCTCGCTTTTTCTTCAGATGGACAGCTTGTTTACGTTCTCGAAGTAATCGATGATCGAACGCCTGAAGAAGAAGCTGCATACACTGGGGTCTTGACGAAAATATTTGATGAAGATCCGGCCATAAAGTCAGGTGAAAAAGCCATCGAGCAGCAAAAAAGGTCAGCTTTTGAAAAGGTTGTTTATACAGGAATTATTGTTGAATTGGTTGATAAGAAATTCAAACGGACTGACAAAAACTTAAAGTTCAAGTCTTCAGAGAAGATCAATGACAAGATCTCTAAAGGGGATATTGTGCCTATCATATTGCATACGAAGGACGGCCGGAAAGAGAAACTATATGTTTTAGTTCAACGGATTATTGAGAATGCGTCACAGAAACAGCGATTCATTAATACAAGACGAAGACCCGTGAGTTGGTTGTATAAAAAGACGGAAAAGGGCTATAAGAAAATGAAATACGCAGATGTAGTCAAGGAGCATAAAGAAGTCAAGAAAACAAAATCGCCAACCATGCCAAAGGAGAACAGACAGTCTGAATCCGTTAAAAAAGGAAAAGCCAGGGACGGAGCAGATAAAGAGTTCAATCGAGAAGTCCACGATTTTGTGATTCGAAAACGAAAAGATTAGGCGTGAAATTGAATCTGATAACTCTTTTTTGAGAGGCGGGATTTTAGCACATTTTGCGTGGATATTCCAAAAATATCATGAACGGGTGTTTTTCAATCCTAAAAGGTAAAAAAATAAACCGAACATGTGTTCACTTTCAGTTAGAACTCTGTTATAATTATCTGTGAGATTAAGACGTCTATCTCATTTGAAAGCTATTTTGATTATTTGTCTATGTAAAAATATTCTGATTCGCAACTATTCTGACAATTTATTTTTCAAAATTCTTATTGTGCTTAATATAGTTACGAGGTTAAATATAAATAACGTTGACTTGCTAGTTGATTGGATGAATATGCCGTTTTATGTAGGAATTGATCATGTGAAGTATCGAACAATAGAACAGAAAGAAAGGGGATAAAAAAACAGAGAATTAGTATGCTTGGCTAAGTAATTTATACTTGAGAGTTTGTTAGAATGATTCTTTTTTAGAACTACTTCTTGACTTAACAGGAATGAAAGGCTTAAACTGAAAGCGAATTAGTTCTTGCCTCTCAAGCAGGATGCTATATTGTTTGAAAAAAATAACCAAAGGCTCAACTGATCTCGGGAGTTTCTCAGGCTCCGTCAGCGATCAGCTGAGGTAGTAAGACAAGACCCTTACTACGTTAACCCTCGGCTGTCATGGATTTCTCCAGACATTCGTCATTATATCAAAATTAGAATAGTATTGTTAGAATATTTCACCCCAAAAGGGAACGAATTTTCGAGTAATAGGACTTCTATTGATATTTTTTAAATGCGAATGTTGGATAAATGCCCCGTGAGTCGAGTAAGGGATACGTAGTGTAGACTACGTATCCCTTTTTTTGTTGTTTTAGACAAGAGCTGATTCTTAATAAAAAATAGTTGGAGGTGTCCTATGGGTGCAATTGGGATTGAGGTACGAGCAAAAGATTTAGAAACAGTCAGTACAAAAATTAAATTGTTGAATAATCAAATTTGGTTTTTGGAAGAAGGATTTGCGGTGAAGTATTGCTATTTCTTTGAACATGGACGGAAAGTACCTGTTCAGGTAGATCGTGTGAGCGTCGAGGAAATATTTCCCAAGATTCGTTTTATCTTTGATCAAAAGAATCAAGTGATCGCTGAGAGAGCTTGTCCAGACACAAGGCTACGAACGACTAGAAAAAATAAGTGGCTTTCAGTAGGGAATGGCTCTGGAAACAATCGTGCGTTGTATTTTTATCAAATGATCCAGCGGATTGAAGATACGGAGTATGCAAAGCAAATGCTAGCACATTATTACAGTAAAAAATGATTGATCGCTTAACAAGATTAAAGAATCAAGGTTAAACGTTTATTGTTTGCTAGATAACCACTAGCAATTATCTTTCTAACACATTATCCGAAAAGCGCTGATGACGAGGGCTTTCGGAACCAAAACTGAATAGATGAAGTTCGGGAAGTAGAACCCCCTCCAAATTAATCAGCATGGCTAAATGGAAAGTATGCTAACGGAGAATAGGAGAATATCACTTCTTTTTAAACTGCAAAAGTAAAAATACAAAGATAAAGAAAAATAGAGATTCCCACAGAGTTGTCGTCCAACTGAAAGTTTTGCTAACTCCGAAGAACAAATTGCCAAGGTTGGAGACAAAAAGATAGATGAATGTTACCCAAATTGATGTTAGTACTCTTTTTAACACGGAATCACTCCCTTTTAAATAAGGTTATACAAATTAGGATAAAAAGTCTAGTAACGACGGGAATCAAGGCAGAAGTTGCATAAATAAAAAAGACTCTGCTTTAGAGTCTAATTAAAGGACACACTTTGTTCTTTTAATTGTTTGATTATCTCAGTGACATAAGCGTCTTGAAAATCTTTACGGAAGGACTTTAGAAATTCCTCAGAAAAGAAATCAAAATTTTTTTCTGAATATGCTAGCAATTCTTCAGGAGTTTTAAATTCTGCAATAACAGAAGCGCTGTCGAAAGAATCAGCTACGCGCAATGAAACTGATTTCATTAAAGAAATAACATCAATTTGTGTTCTTAACATAAAAATCACCTCTTCTGTTGAGTGTAACATAATTGAATAGAACTATCTGGAACTATCCGGTAACCCAAGTCAATAAAGAAGAAGCATTAAACTAATCTAGTGCTTGTTTAACCTTCATTAGTCCAATGTAAAAGGATTTAGAAATAGATTTACCACATTTTTTACAAGCGTAATCTCCAGTGGGAATATCGTTAAAAACCTCTTTTTCATACTCATGATTACACTCTTGATCTTCTTTTTCTAAGTGCATCTTTCTTAATTCAAGAGAACGTTCTAATTCAATGGACACAGATACTCACCTTCTGCGAATTATTTTTACCACAAGCAATTTTTTTAAAGGGGTAAAAAGATAGTTTTAATAAACCAACTAACTCAGTTTATTGAAGAAAAAACACTGAGCAGTTAACTCAGTGTAAAAGACAGGACCTATTTATTCATAATTTTTTTACAATTATTCACAGCGCTTTTCATTGTATCAAAACTATTGATATCAATGTCGTAGATAAACAGATTCATTTTCATTGATTTGATTTCCTTCAAATTTAAAACGGCAAATATACTTGTAATATTTTTGGATTTAGAATTATTGAAGTGGGCCTTTTCTAGGGAAGAGTACATTCGGTAATTAGAAACATAAACGTGTACAGGATAAAAGTTAATCATTGTTTTCACATCCTCGTGGTATTCAATAACCATAACATTAAAAAGCCCTTTAATGTGAATACGAGGAACAACGTAAGTAAAACGTAATAAGGACCATGAAGGATGAATAAAACCAGCTGTTTCCGCAACTGGCTTAGAGCTAAAATGATGTACTTCGACTGTTTCTTTAGCTCTGCATTAGTATAACACGTATATTTTTGAGAAGTTTATAAATGTTCTAACGAACATCAGATGAGTCGGCTACTCAACCTAGCAATAATATCTGAAATAAGATTTGAAAAATATTGCCAGTGGAGTTGAACTATTGTTCAACATTACTATTTGTCTTCAATTTCATCAATGAAGACTGAAATATCATTTTTGAAAATGTACTTACTAAATTGTTCGCTTAGGATTTGGCTGACATTTCGGTAAGCGAAGGTAGGCGTGTTAGGTAAAGTATAGTAATAAATACCATTTTTTTGATAGATCGGATCAGGTACGGTCGTTGTCTGATTTCCTTCAATTGCATTTCCAGCGTCCGCTGCTATATCAATAATAAAGGCCCCCGTTTTTAACTGCCCTTGCTCTGCAATAGTCATAATGGGCTTACCCGAATCGCCCACTTCAATGCCGTTAATGATAATCGAGTATTTAGAAAGTTGTTGTTTGAATTGCGGAAGTGTTTTTCGATAAAAAAGTCGGACAGAAGAAGAAATTTTTGAGATCGCATGGAAAGCACCTTGAGCTGCATTTCCGGACCCTAAAATAGCAATCTCACAATTACTATTTGGTAATAAGCCAAAATTCAAGAGAGCATGTAATACTCCGGCATAACCAGCATAGAAGCTGTTTTGATAAACGAAGTTTCTAGGAATCAACTGTGTAGGATAAGCATTTTCCTGATAGTACATCATGGGTCTTTGATTATCGATATCAAGAATATAGAGATTTTTAGGAATTGCTTGAGTCTCCATAAATTCTTTACCTGATCCCAGTGGATGAGTCCAACCAATAATCATCTGATTTTGACGAATCAAGTCGTAATCAGATGGTTGGAGGAGTTTGAGAGAGAAGATTCCCTCACAAGAGGCAAAAATTTCAGAACGGGTTAAAATAGTGCAACCTGCTTTTCGATAATTATCATCAGGGATACTTAGCGAGTCACCAAAACCATTCTCGATATAAATTGAATTGGCGAATTGCTTGATATGTTCAGGTAACAAAGGGACGCGACGCTCATTTGGAAAATTTGACTTTATAAAACCTAATTTCATAATTCCAACTCCATTTCAATTTTAGTTTTTGTATAGATTTGTTCTCAGAGAAATGTTTCATGAGGCTGTTTTCGTACATCTTAAGTCTAACACAGTTTTGAGGTGGAATTTTAACGTTCAGAGAGGATACGTCCGCTAACGGAGGAAAGGAGATTTAGCAATGAAAAGTCTAGTTGGATCCACGTAGGGTCATCCATTACTCTATTTACGAGGTTACTACCGATTGTATCAGCAAACTAGAGATGAAATTAAGAGACAAGAGATTATAGAGAAAATGAGCGGAATTATCGACAAAAATCGTAAACAGTTTTTGATGCCCGAAGGCTGAGATAGGGAGTTTGTAGAGATAGTTCAGTTACTTGGATATAAAATTGATTTAGTAGAGGAAAAAATATTGAAAAACTTAGATGAATTATCAACTTAGCTAGCAAGCGTAAAACTTCAAGGAGGGAAAGAATGAAACAAGAAAGTATTGTCCAATCGAATAATGAATTACTAAATGATAAAAGGGTATTAATGGTTAATCCCAAAGACGAGGTATCTGTTAAAACAATCAAAACAGATAGCAGAGGGTACACAAGGCTAATAGATCAGTATTGCAGCAATCACTTTGGTAAGAGTTTTACTTTTAAGGACTTCAACAATTGGTTAGTAAATAGAGGCATTAAGGTGGTTCAAAATAACGGAACAACAGCATTAACGCAAGCAATATTTGTCTCATATATTAGTTATCACTATATTCTAACGAAAAATTATAGACAAGATAAAGAGGTTGGATTGGAAATAATCATGAATATATGGATTTGAGTCAATATCTTGGACAAATTTTAGTAGAGACGGCTATGCCATTTCCTCTCTTGACAGATCTTCAAACTCCTGTGGAGTTAGATAACCAATCGAACTATGGATTCGATTTCGATTATAGAATCCTTCAATGTAGCTAAATAACGACCGATTTGCTTCTTCAAAATCTGAGTAAGTAGTCGTATATACTTCTTCTTTTTTCAATGAGGCATGGAAAGATTCGATTCCCGCATTATCATAAGGCGTTCCTTTTAGGCTATAGGAATGTCTTATTTTGTTGGATTTAAGCCAGTTTTCCACGTCAATTGCTGTATATTGGCTGCCTAAATCAGTGTGTAGAATCATTCCTTCTGGAATGGGATAATGCTTTTTTGCTTTATTCAATGTTTGGATCACACAATCTACAGTCATTCGTTTTGAAAATGTATAGCTAATAATTTTTTTAGTATGTAAATCCATGATTGAAGACAAGTAGCACCAACTATTTTTCTTGGTAGGAATGTAAGTGATATCAGCCACCCATTTTTCACAAATCGTTTTAGTAGAAAAATCTTGGTTTAAGATATTTACTCTGGATACCACTGCTTGTTTATTACTTTGTGGTTTGTATTTTCTAATAGTAATAGAACGTAAACTCAGTTGTCGCATTAGTTTTTGTACGTGTCTAAGTGAAACTGAAATGTTTTCTTTGAGCAATACATGATAGATTTTTGTCGCACCATATCGCTGTTTGTTTTCAAAAAAGATATCAGTAATTTTCCGTTTCAAGAAATTATTTTTTATTTGCGTAGCAGTTAAAGGTTTATTTTTATAGAAATAATAGACACTTCTGGGAATTTCTAATAACCGACACAACAAAGAAACAGTGTAATCCTTACACCATTTTTCTATAAATTGAACAAGCGAATTTAGGTCTTTCGAGAGAATATGGCTGCGGCTTTTTTTAAGATTTCAAGTTCCTCTTTTAAACGAGCATTTTCTTTTCTCAATTCAGCCACTTCTTTTCCAGTCAGTCCTGTGGACTGATTAGGTAAATATAAATTCTTCCATTTGTAAATCGTTGCTTCAGATAAGCCATATTCTTTCGCTAGCCCTCGAACAGAACGTCCAGTTTGATTCAGATCAACAATCATCTGTTTGAAATTTTCTTCGTATCGGTTCATAAAATTCATCCTCTCGTAGATAAGTTTAATTTATTTCTGTCTCCACGAAAAGTTGTCTAAGATTTGATACTAACACCAAAAGAAGACCTCACGAGAATAATTGCAAAAAGAACTTCATTTTTTAAGGAAGAAGGATATTTTTGTCATCGAATCTTTGGAACGACTAGGGCGAAACTATGATGAAATTTTTTATATAGTGCAGCAACTGGATTAAAAGGATATCGGACTGATTGTTTTGAACATGCCTATCCTCAACCAATGAGAACTTTCGACGAAATCATGTTCTAGAAAGAAATTTCTATCCAATAAGAATTCCAAATCATGGACACTATTATCAAAGAAGCTTTAATAGATGAAATATTCAAAGCAGATTCTAAAAAAGTCGATTCCACAAAATATACATGAAATGAAAAATGGAGGAATATAAGTGAACTTTATGTATGAAGTTAAAACAACTAAATCATTCCAAGCGGCAACAGAAGCATCTAAGGCAATTGATTAATAATTTAGTGATTGAAATTTATAAATATCAAGCTGAATCAGAACGTAAAAAAATTAAAGAAAGACAAGCCGAGGGTATCGTTTTAGCAAAGGAAAAAGGGAAATTCAAAGGAAAGTAATTTAAATTTAAAGAAAACGATCCACGGCTACAACATGCCTTTGATTTATTTTTGAACGGTTGTTCCGATAAAGAAGTTGAAGAAAAAACTGGAATCAATCGCCGAACGTTTAGAAGGTATCGATCAAGATATAATGTGACAGTAGATCAAAGAAAAAACAAAGAAAAGAGGGATAGTTAATGAGTACGGTTATTTTAGCTGAAAAACCAAGCCAGGCATTAGCCTACGCAAGTGCTTTAAAACAAAGCACCAAAAAAGACGGTTATTTTGAGATCAAAGACCCACTATTTACAGATGAAACGTTTATCACTTTTGGTTTTGGGCATTTAGTCGAATTAGCAGAACCAGGTCATTATGACGAAAAGTGGCAAAATTGGAAACTTGAATCTTTGCCGATTTTACCTGATCGATACGATTTTGAAGTCGCAAAAGATAAGGGAAAGCAGTTTAAAATTGTTGCAGAACTTCTCAAAAAGGCAAATACAATTATTGTTGCAACAGATAGCGACAGAGAAGGTGAAAATATCGCCTGGTCGATTATCCATAAAGCAAATGCCTTTTCAAAAGATAAAATATTTAAAAGACTATGGATCAATAGCTTAGAAAAAGATGTGATCCGAAGCGGTTTTCAAAATTTGCAACCAGGAATGAATTACTATCCCTTTTATCAAGAAGCGCAAACACGCCAAATTGCCGATTGGTTGATCGGCATGAACGCAAGCCCTTTGTATACGTTAAATTTACAACAGAAGGGCGTACAAGGTACATTTTCACTAGGACGTGTTCAAACGCCCACCTTATACCTTATTTTTCAGCGCCAGGAAGCCATAGAGAATTTTAAAAAAGAACCTTTTTTCGAGATGGAAGCTAGTATAAAAGTAAACCAAGGGTCATTTAAGGGCGTTCTAAGCCCCACACAGCGTTTTAAAACCCAAGAGGAGCTTTTTAGCTTTTGTTTCTTCTAAACAAGCTAAAATAGGCAATCAAGAGGGGATAATTGCTGATGTTCAAACCAAAGAGAAGAAAACGAATAGTCCAAGTTTGTTTTCTTTGAGTAGTTTGCAATCAAAAGTCAATCAGCTTTATAAAGCGACAGCGAGCCAAACTTTAAAAGCTATGCAAGGACTGTATGAAGCAAAATTATTGAGTTATCCAAGAACAGATACACCATTTATTACAGAGAACGAATTTGCTTATTTAAAAGCGAATTTTGGCAAATATAGCGGTTTTTTAGGACTTGATCTTGAAATGGTTCAAACAGAGCCTAGAAAGCGTTATGTGGACGGTAGTAAGGTACAGGAACACCACGCCATTATCCCAACAAAACAAGTACCTACCGAATCTGCATTAGCGAAAATGGACGATTTACAACGAAAAATTTATGCTTTAGTCGTTAAAACGACCGTTGCCATGTTTTTACCTGATTACTTGTATGAAGAAACCAAGATACAAACGAAAGTAGCTGATTTGCTGTTTCAATCGATCGGAAAGACACCAAAACAAGAAGGTTGGAAAATTCTTTTCAAACAACAAACCAAAGAAGAAAAAGAGGACGTTCAAACGTTACCACTCGTTATCATTGGCGAACGTGCCGAAGTTGATGTTAAGAGTGTTGAAAAAGAAACGCAACCGCCAAAAGCTTTTACAGAGGGTACACTTTTAACCGCTATGAAAACGGCGAATAAAACGGTTGATGATGAAGAAGCAATAAAAATTTTACAAGAAGTTGAGGGGATTGGAACAGAAGCAACAAGAGCAAGTATTATTGAAGCGTTAAAACAAAAAGAATATATCCAAGTGATTAAGAATAAGCTTGTTGTAACTGAAAAAGGAAAATTATTGTGCCAGGCAGTTGAAAGTCAGCACCTTTTAACGAGTGCTGAAATGACGGCTAAATGGGAAACGTATTTAAAAAAAATCGGTAAAAGAGAAGGCAATCAAGAGAACTTTATTACGAATATCAAAAAATTCATTGTTCATTTACTGAAAGCTGTACCTAACGATATAGAAAAACTAAATTTTTCTGATTACCAGGAACAGAAAGAAAAAGAAGCAGAAAAAAGAATTGTAGGAAAATGTCCTAAGTGTGGCAACAATATTGTATTAAAAAAATCGTTTTATGGTTGTTCAAATTATCCTGAATGTAAGTTTACTTTAGCTGAACATTTTAGAAAGAAAAAACTAACCAAAACAAATGTAAAAGAATTACTAGAGGGAAAAGAAACCCTGGTAAAAGGAATCAAAACGAAAGATAAAAAGTCCTACAATGCCGTTGTAAAAATCGGAGAAAAGGGATATATTGATTTTATCTCTTTTTCAAAACAAGCATAAAAGCCCTGTTTAAAGGGCTTTTATATATTAATCACAAATCACTTATCACAAATCACAAGTGATTCTTAGTGATACAATAGACATATCAAAACAAAAGAGACTGGGGCGTTGTTATGACGAAAGGAGAATTCAAAATATTAGAAGGTTTAAGACATATTCGAAACAGTAAAAATGAAGCAATTGTTATCTTAAACAATTATTTTAAAGGCGGTGTTGGAAAGTCTAAATTATCTACTATGTTTGCTTATTTGACAGACAAATTGAATTTAAAAGTTTTAATGATCGATAAGGACTTACAAGCAACATTGACAAAAGACTTAGCAAAAACATTTAACGTAAAATTACCACGTATCAATTTTTATGAAGGACTGAAAAACGGAAATTTAGCTTATTCCGTTATTCACTTGACCGAAAATTTAGACTTGATCCCTGGCACGTTTGATTTGATGTTATTACCAAAATTAACTCGCTCATGGACTTTTGAAAATGAAAGTAGATTGCTTGCTACTCTGTTGGAACCTTTAAAAAGTGACTATGATCTCATTATTATTGATACTGTACCAACGCCAAGCGTTTATACAAATAATGCAATCGTGGCAAGTGATTACGTCATGATCCCTTTACAAGCAGAAGAAGAAAGTACAAACAACATTCAAAACTATATTTCCTATTTGATTGATTTACAAGAACAGTTTAACCCTGGACTAGATATGATTGGTTTTGTTCCTTATTTAGTTGATACGGACAGCGCAACGATAAAATCAAACCTGGAAGAACTGTACAAAGAACATGAAGAAGATAATTTGGTTTTCCAAAATATTATCAAGCGAAGTAATAAAGTAAGTACCTGGTCTAAGAACGGCATTACAGAACATAAAGGCTATGACAAAAAAGTTTTATCTATGTATGAGAATGTATTTTTTGAAATGGTTGAGCGAATCATTCAGTTAGAAAATGAAAAAGAATAGAATCACAAATCACAAGTGATTAATCACAAATCACTTGTGATTTGTGATTGTTGATGATAAAATAAGAATAAGAAGAAATAGAAAGAAGTGAGTGATTGTGGGAAATTTAGGCGTACAAAAAGCAAAACGAAATGATACACCAATCAGTGCAAAAAAAGATATAATGGGAGATAAGACGGTTCGTGTTCGTGCTGACTTGCACCATATCATAAAAATCGAAACAGCAAAGAATGGCGGAAACGTAAAAGAAGTTATGGATCAAGCCTTAGAAGAATATATACGGAAATATTTACCTGACAAACTTTAAAAGGAGTGAACATGAAATGGCAGTTACGTATGAAAAAACATTTGAAATTGAAATCATTAATGAGTTATCGGCAAGTGTTTATAATCGGGTATTAAATTATGTTTTGAATCATGAACTAGATACTAAAAATACTCGTTTACTAGAAGTGAATCTTTTAAATCAATTAGAAGTGGCACAAGAAGTTGATTTATTTGAACAACCATTTGAAAAATTACAAGCTATTCATGAGTATTGGCGGTCAATGAATCAATATTCAAAACAAATTGTTGAAATGTCACCTTCTTTAAAAGGAGTGATCTAATATGACAACTCAAGAGGAATTAAAAGAAATCTATCACACTGTGTCAAAAATGGACATTATGGAACTAAAAAAAGCGTATGAGTTGGCTGAAACACAAGAAGAATTTGAGTTTTATAAGGAATTATTTACATATCAATTGCAACAAAAGCAAAAACTAATTATCAAGCAGAAAGATTTTGTGATTTAATATGAAGGATAGACCACAATATATTATTGTTGCGGGCGTCAATGGAGCAGGGAAATCAACACTTTATCAAACAGTACCGCAACTCTTTCAAGATACACAACGAATTAATGCTGATGAAATTCTAAATAAAAATGGTGGTGACTGGCGAAAAAACTCAGATAATATGAAGGCTATGCGTGAAGTTGTAAAACAAATGAATCAAGCAATTGAATCTAAAAGGTCTTTTCACCAAGAAACCACATTATCTGGACAAGGACAGAAAAAATGGATTGAAAAAGCCAAGGCACAGGGTTATGAGGTAAATTTATTTTATGTTGGGATAGACAATGCTGATTTGGCAATACAACGTGTCAAACAAAGGGTTGAAAAGGGCGGTCATGGCATACCTGATGAACTCATAAAAAAGCGTTATAGTCAGTCATTAAAGAATCTAGAATATATAGCCCCTCTTTGTGATAATGTTATGCTATACGATAATACGAAAATTTTTGTTCCAATTTATGAACGTCAAGGGGAAAAGATAGTTTTAAATAATACAAAAAATATTCAATGGCTTCCAGTTAGTTTTATTAATAAGTATAGGGTGGGATTGAGAGATATGGCGAATATTACTGACTTCACCGAAAAGCAATTTGAAGATCGTTTAGAAAAGAATGTTGAACGACTAACTAAAAATAGACTAGCGGTTGAATCGCCAACCGCTTTTTTACTTGGTGGGCAACCAGGATCAGGGAAAACCAGTTTGCGATCGGCAATTTCCGAAGAAACACAAGGAAATGTTGTTATCATTGATAATGATACGTTCAAACAACAGCACCCAAATTTTGACGAATTAGTGAAACTCTATGAAAAAGACGTAGTAAAACATGCAACACCCTATTCTAATCGTATGACAGAAGCACTTATTAGCCGTTTAAGCGATCAAGGCTATAATTTAGTGATTGAAGGCACAGGACGAACAACAGACGTTCCTATTCAAACAGCCACAATGCTTCAATCTAAAGGTTATGAAACAAAAATATACGTTATGGCAGTACCGAAAATTGAATCATACTTAGGAACGATTGAACGATATGAAACCATGTATGCAGATGATCCAATGACAGCCAGGGCAACACCAAAACAAGCGCATGATATTGTTGTCAAAAACTTACCGACCAATTTAGAAACCCTTCATAAAACGGGCTTATTTAGCGATATAAGGCTTTACAATAGAGAAGGAGTGAAACTCTATTCAAGCTTAGAAACGCCTTCCATTAGTCCGAAAGAGACCTTAGAAAGAGAATTAAATCGTAAAGTATCAGGGAAAGAAATTCAACCGACTTTGGAGAGAATAGAGCAAAAAATGGTTCAAAATCAACACCAAGAAACCCCTGAATTTAAAGCAATTCAACAAAAAATGGAAAGCTTGCAGCCACCTACACCACCAATACCCAAAACACCTAAACTTCCAGGACTTTAAACCTTAAAAAAGGAAAAGAGTAGTTACCAAAAAAACGGTAACTACTCTTTTTTTATAAAAACATTTCCTCATGTTTTAAAAGCTGATCGAGAAATAAAGCACACAACGGTATTCTTTCTTTTTTCAGTTGGTACATTTTGCAGTCTGTAACGTGTCATTTACTGTTTGTTACCTTAACATATCCAGTCTAAAACACAAGGGTATATAAACGAGCAAGCTCGCCCTTGTGTTTTCTTTGTGTCTATGTTGCGTACTTGTCACGGCAAACAACACGAACACACTATTCACCTAAAAAATATGCTTGGTATAAAGCTCCTAAAGATTACAAAAAAAGAAGCCATAAAAACTATGACATGGATACAATAAGAGGAATGTATGGAAGCCAAAAAATTAAAGAAGAAAAAGAAGAAAAAAAATACTTACAAGCCCGATAGGGTTTGTAAGTTATAAAGAAAGAAAGAAAACATTATGTTTTATAAAATAAGAATAATTGAAACTTTGGAAAAGAAATTTGAAATTGAAGCAAAGAACGAAAAAGAAGCCTTAGAAAAAATACAAATAGCTTATGATAATGAAGAAATTATACTTTATCTTGAAGATTTAGACCATAAAGAAATGAAAATTGTCGGTTATAAAGATACCTTTATTGAAGAATATGAAACATTAAAACGTGCATTTTACGATTATGACACATCTTATATTTTATTAAGATATGGTTGTTTAGAGAAAGCATAAAAAAGGTTAATAGAGCTTGAAATGATAGTTAGTGTTGATAAATTTATGAATCAATAATCTCTAAAAAAAGGGAGATTATCTATAACTAATCTTCCTTTTTTTTAAATTTTATTGGCTTGTTTGCCTTTATATACTCAGAAAAAATTTTTAAAAATTCTTCCGTTTCTTCTACAGTTAAATAGTCAATTTCAAAATACTTTTCTAACAAAGCACCTTTTTCAATTAGACGCTTTGTTCTTCTTTTTCTGTTAATATTTAGTTTTTCTATTCTTTTGTTGATGTCATTTAAATCATTATTTTCCATAACTATTTAAATAATTCAGAAAAGTTTTGACTATTCGCATTTAATAAAGTTTCTAATTCGTCATAGAATAATTCTTTGTTTTCTTCAATCGATTCAATAGGAATATCATTTTTTGAAAGAGTAGAAAGAACAAAATCACCAATATCTGCTTTTGATTTTAGAATTAATTCTTCTTTTTTCTTTTGTAATTCTTTAATTTGAAGTTCAATATCAGAAACAGTTTTTTTCTTTCTCTTTTTAGGCTTTATTTTTGGAATGATTTGCTCATTTTCTGTCTTGATGCTTTGATCTTGGTTTTCCATAAAATATCCCACCTTATAATTTGCATATGTCTATCATATTATATTATATTTCTAAAATCAATAAATATAAACGAAAATGTCAGATTAAACATAGTTACTTTTTCATTGATAAGTGGTAGAATTAATTTATAGAAAATTCCCTTATATTTTTAATAAGGGCGCACTTATACCCACTAACTTACGTTTGTGGTTAATGTGCGATAAAACTTAACTTTCGTTTAGTTTTATCGTCAAGCGTGTTTGTTAAAATTCGCTACGCTCATGTTTTAAAAGAAAGAGAGGTGATACAATTGGCAATCTTCCATTTATCTATGGCAATAGCAAAAAGAGAAGGCGGAAAAAGAAGTTTAATCGCAATGGCTTCTTATCGAAGTGGTGAAAAATTGTATAGTGAACTATATGAAAAAACTAATCTATACAACCATAGAACTGTTAAACCAGAAGCTTTTATTTTAAAACCTGATTATGTACCTAATGAGTTTTTAGATAGACAGACATTATGGAATAAAATGGAATTAGCAGAAAAAAGTCCAAACGCTCAACTTTGTCGAGAGGTAAATGTAGCATTGCCAATTGAATTAAATAATTCAGACCAAAGAATGTTGATTGAAGATTTTGTAAAAGATAACTTTGTCAGTGAAGGAATGATTGCAGACGTAGCCATTCATAGAGATGATGAAAACAATCCTCATGCTCATATTATGTTAACAATGAGAGAAGTAGATAGTGAAGGTAATATTCTAAATAAAAGAAAAAGAATACCTAAACTAGATGAAAATGGCAATCAGATTTTTAACGAAAAAGGGCAAAGAGTAACCGTTTCAATTAAAACAAATGATTGGGATAGAAAATCTCTTGTTTCCGAAATTCGTAAAGATTGGGCTGATAAAGTCAACCAATATTTAAAAGATAGAAATATCGATCAACAAATTACAGAAAAATCGCATGCGGAACTTGGAAAAAAAGAACTACCAACAATTCATGAAGGGTTTTACTCAAAAAAATTAGAAGAAAAAGGAGTTATAAGTGAGTTAAAAAGAAAAAATTTAGAAATTCAAAGTTACAATGATATTCTATCCGAACTTGATAAACTTGAAAGTCAAGAGAAAGTGTTAAAACAAGACCAAAACTTCACTTTAAAATTTGAAAAAACTTTCTCACCTTTAGAAAAAGGAGAACTGAAAAATCTTTCAAAAGAATTGAAATTATTTATTAATGATGAAAACATTGATAAACGATTAGGTGAATTAAAACGATGGGAAAATTCACTTATCTTTAATAATAAAATGGAAATTCAAAAACAACGTTTGATGTTAAGTAAAATTAGTAGTGAACGAGATATGCTTACAAAGGCAAATGAAATTTTAGATAAACAAGCAGAAAGATTCTTCAAAAAATCTTATCCAAGTTTGAATATTGACAAATTTTCAAATCACGAAGTTAGAGCAATGGTTAATGAAACCATATTTAGAAAACAGTTATTGAATAAAGACCAGT
>NZ_BAAFRV010000026.1:0-18820 GCF_045862035.1 Enterococcus hailinensis
TATTCAATCTGTCACATCTAAACGAAATAATATTCCTAGAAAATCACTGGATTATCGAACACCTTTGGAAGTATTTTTGAGTTACGTAAGTATTGATGATTTGTCTAACTTAATTTGACAATTAAGACAATTAAACAAAAATTAGTTTTTTTAAATAGTTATCTCTATTGGTGGTCTTTCTTACGTCGTTTGATTTATATTGCAGCACCGATCCTATTTACAGTTTTCAATATCATGGTAGTGAAAGCTAATTTTTGGCAATTGCTTATTTTTTGGTTACCTAGTTATTATTTTTTACATTTAGCTATGCAGGATTTATCTAGTGATATCCGTACCCAACGTTGGGGCGAAGTTCAAGAAACAATTATTGCGCCCTACTTAGTAATACCGGTGCTGTTGCAGGCACTAGGGATTAAAGAAAAGAAATTCAAAGTGACGGATAAAACATCGAATCAATCGCGTAAAGATCTTTTGTATATTATTCCTCATGCACTAATGTTAGTGCTAGCTGTCTATGGTTTAGTCAGTTTTAACTATGGGAAATTTGGTTCGGAGTTATTTTACAGCAGTATTATTAGTTTTTGGTTATTGACTCATATCTTTAATCTAACTTTTTCGGTTTTATTCTTTTTGGGAAGACCTATGCATCGTCAAACAGAGCGCTTTGCTTACCAAAATAATGTAACTATTACTTGTTTTAATCAAACGTTTGTTTTGAAAACTAAAGACATTTCAGAAAAAGGAATGTTAATTGTATCGGAACATCCTTTTTATTTTCCAGATAAAGATCTTAAAGTCGAGATCGAAAAAAATGGATACCAAGCTACACTTTCTGGGAGCGTAGCAAGAGTTTTTCACTATCAAGAAGAGTGGTTCTATGGGCTGATTTTACAACCGAATACGGAAGAAGATTATTTGAATTATTTGCAGGTTATCCATGATGGCTTCAACCAAAGTTTGCCGCAATTTCGTGACGTTTGGATCACTCCGTTGGAACGTTTTTTGATCAACCTTGAAAAACGTATATTTATTAGACGATTAAAGGAAGAAGAAGTAAAAAAAGCACCAGTTATAGCAATGAAAAAACGTGTAGCTATTAAAAATCATGAATTTATTTTTCATGAATTTGATTTTCAATATATAACGGCTCAAACGAATCGAACGCTTCGAATTGGTGAAAGCTTTACTTGGAAGTTTGGGGGGATCCACTTGCGATTAGAGGCAGAAAAAGTACTGACAGAAAATAAATATAAATTGAAGGTAACAAATTTGCACAAGATTGTTCATCATCCTGCTTTCATTAAAGAAATCAAGCAGTGGGTTAGAGAAAAGGAGGCAGACAATGTTTGTGATGATTTTGCGATTTAGTTTAGTACTAATATCAATTCATGGTCTATCTTTATTTTTCAAAAATCGATTAAAATTTGCTAGAGAATTAAGCTGGTTATCTGCTATTGCTTCTATCATTTTAATCTTACAAATTTTGGGCTATTTTAATTTATTAGAGTTTGGTACCTATAGTTTGTTCACTACAGGTATTTTATTTAGTGGATATGATGCAATAAAAAAAGTTAGACAGATGTCTTTTCATCTTAAACAGACAAATTGGATAATCCTTTGGCTTTTGTTGTACTTTATTTTGATTGCTTCTGCTTTGGTTATTACCAAGCTAGAACATTACGATAATTTTTCTCACTGGTCGTTGATTGCTAAATTTCTTTTTACAGAAGATCGCTTTCCAACCGCTGCGGATACGATTATTTCGTTCACCTCATATCCACTTGGAAGTTCACTTTTTTTATATTATGTAACTAAAATTGCTGGTTTTTCTGATCAAGTTCTTCTAATTGGACAACAAATATTTATCTTCTCAGCAATTTATGCGATATTTTCAATTTTAAGAGATAAGCAAAGATTATTGTTTCCAGCAATATTATTTTCTTATTTTGCGGTGATTAATTACTATAATATTGCGATTCGGATGAATAATTTATTAGTGGATTTCCTTTTACCTTTATTGGCTTTAGCCACGATAGCTGGGATTATCGCGATGAAAGATCGACCAAAGCAATCATTGATCTATCTGATAGTAATATTAGCAGTCTTAAATTTAGTAAAAAATAGCGGTCTATTTTTTTCGCTTATCGTTTTGTGTATCTATATTGGAACTCTCTTCGGGGGAACTGAACATTCAATTTTCAAAAAAGCAGGAATGGTTATTTCAGCAGTGATAGGAGCAACACTCCCAATCTTCATATGGATATTACACGTAAAACAGACATTTCCAGTATCGAAACATGAGGTATCTATTTCAACATATCAACAACTATTGGCCGATAAAACAACTTCTGAAGTAATAGCTATTTGGTCAAATTTCTCTACGACTGTGTTGAATCTTTCAACACAATCTACACAAGGAATCCTTCTAACGAATGTATTATTAATTGGAACCTGGTTGGTTATTCATTATCGGTTAAAACGTAAAACGAGTATTTTACGTTTTTGGTTGGGAATAAATGTGGTGATCATTGGTTACTATGCATCAATTCTAGCGATGTTTCTGTTTTCGATGCCGACGGATGAAGCCCTTTACTTAGCCGGCTTTGAACGGTACACTTCTAGTATTGTCATTTTTGCATTAGGATTAACTGTTTTCGTCTTGATTAATGAAATCGATAAAAATATGTATGAACAAAGACTCATTAAAAGAAACCATCAAGGATTTAAAAATTTAAAAACCAAAAAGAACTATCAATATACTACAGCGGTCTTACTGTTTGTTTCAACGTTGCTGATTTTTTCAGAAAGTAACGGCTTATTATTTAATGCTACACAGTTTGACCAATCTATTCCAAGCCAGTTCAAAAAAATGGAGTTAGAAAGAATTGAAAAAAATTCAGATTCTTTTTTAATAGTTTCTACAGATAAGGTAGCTGTAGAGAATTATTTAGTTAATTTTGTAGGAAAGTATTTTTTATTTAGTGAAAATATTGAGGGAAGAGAAAATTTTATGTTCGAGGATCAAGAATTTATTGAACTACTCAAACAATACGATCATGTTGTCGTATTAGAAGAACACTATACATTCAATAAATTGGTTGAAAAAAATTTTGATCGATCATTAGGAACGGGAATCCATTCAATCAACGAACTTGAAATTTAACAATCTATTTTGAATACGCAGAGGAAGACTTCGTTTAGTCATTTCCTTTGCGTATTTTTTTGTAAAGGAGGTTATGATGAAAGACTATTTAAAAAAATATCCATATTTATTACTCATTCTGGTCGCTTTATTTGGCGTCTGTTTCTTCATTTTTCAAAAAGAAGAAGAAACAATTAGTCAACCGACGCTTTTTTCAACCAGTCAATCAGTATTAGAAACAACTAGTGCCACTGTTAGTGAAGAATGGTATGTTGACGTTAAAGGAGCTGTAAATAAGACTGGCATGTATCGGATTAAAGAAGGCATGCGTTTGATGGATGCCATTGAGTTAGCTGGAGGATTTACTGCTGAGGCTGATCAAAATCAAATCAATTTTTCCAAGTTGTTAGCTGATCAAGAAATCGTCTATGTGCCTAAAGTAGGAGAAGAAATACCAACGATCAATGAAGAAACAAAGTCAGCACAAAATAAGACTGAGGATACGAATAAGAAAATTAATATCAATACAGCGGATGCAAGTGAATTACAGCAATTATCTGGAATCGGCGAAAAACGTGCAGCAGATATTATTAAATTTCGTGAAGGGAATGGCGGTTTCCAAGCGATCGAAGATTTAATGAAAGTATCGGGCATCGGGGAAAAGACACTTGAAAATTTGAAGGACTCGATTACAATATAGAAAAGATCTAAATGAGAGGATGAACACCTTGAAGACAGAAAGAATTCCATGGGACCAATATTTTATGGCGCAAGCCGTATTGTTATCATTAAGAAGTACCTGTACTCGCCTTGAGGTGGGGGCTACGATCGTTAGAGATAAGCGAATCATTGCGGGAGGATATAATGGGTCCGTAAGTGGCGATGTCCATTGTGTCGATGACGGTTGCTATGTAGTTGATGGTCATTGTTTACGAACGATCCATGCAGAGATGAATGCCTTATTACAATGTGCAAAATTAGGTATTGCTACAGATCAAGCTGAAATTTACGTCACACATTTTCCTTGCTTGGCGTGTACAAAAGCTTTGCTGCAAGCGGGTATCAAGAAAATCCATTATTTGAAAGATTATCATAATGATCCTTATGCGATTGAATTGATCAGCCAAGTAGGCGCCAGTGTTCACCAAGTTCATTTAGAAAGTAAATATTTTACGAAATTGCAATTAGGAGAAGATGCTGCCACATCACCTGAAAAATAAGCGAATTACGTAATTATTTAATTTTGCCGATTTTTTGCGCCATATTATCGGGCGCACTCATGTATCAATTCAATTATTGGCTATTGATTTTGTTGATAATCTTGTTGATACGAATTTGCTGTATGAAGAGACCGAAACTTCTTATTATGGTCTTTTTATGCAGCTTTTTTATTGGAATCAGATCCTATTTATATGTTAATGATTTTTCAGTAGACCAATTAGTGATAACAAATGGGCGAATAAACATTCAGGTAGATACTATTAAAATAGATGGGAATCTCTTGAAATTTTATGGTCAGATCGATGGAAAAATGTATTTGATTTACTACACGATGGCGTCCGAAAACGAAAAGCTGACTTGGTCGAGCCAAGCGCCTCCTGATTACGCTATAATCAGCGGAAAGACCGAAAATTTTTCGCCGGCTCGTAATTTAAATGGCTTCGATGAACAAAAATATTATCATAGCATCGGCATTTCTCAATCGTTACAAGCCGATTCATTGAGACCAGGGGACTCTAGAAAGTATAGTCTTAGACGCTTGCGACACCGATTGATTGATCGAATCGATCAACGTTATTCTGATCATTTAGCAAGTTATATCAAAGCCTTAGTAATTGGCTACAAAGATTTGCAATTCGATGAATATATGGATGGCTATAAAGCCAATGGTCTGCTCCATCTTTTTACACTTTCGGGATTGCATATCCAATTTTATCTAGGTGGATTACACGTACTTTTAAAACGGCTGAGGTTAGTTAGAGTATCGCGTTTGGGTATTCTCTGTTTAGTTAGTTTGTTCGTGATTCCTTTGACTGGAGGGAGTTATAGTACGATTCGGGCTGTTTTTAGTTTTTTGATTGCTTTTAGTTGTCTTACGTTTGACGTTGCTCTATCTAAGCTTGATCAATGGAGTATCATGTTGTTTTTATTAGTAAGTTGTTTCCCGCTAGCGTTATGGTCTGTGGGTGCTCAATTAAGCGTATTTTTTTCTATGATCCTTTTGTATATGACAGATTTAGAATTAAAACAATGGCAGCACTCGTTCATGTTTACTTTTTTAGCGCTTCCGATTTTAATATATAGCTTTAGTGAATGGTCGATTCTGGGTGGCGTGTTAATACTATTGCTGTTTCCTTTGTTTGAATGGGTGATCCTGCCTAGTTGCTTGCTGCTATTTGCGGGTTGTTTTTTACCGGGAATACATTATTTCAGTAATTTATTTGATGAAGGCTTACAACTGCTAGAATGGTTCCTAATCAAATTCTCTCTTCCGAATTTGACAATCGGGAAACCTAGTATCTTTATATTTTTATGTTTATCCATCCTTGTGCTCACTTTGCTAGATCGGATTAAGTACCAACGAACGTATTATTTTTTGATTTTAATAGCAGTTGGGTTGCTTTTTTCTATTTCCTATTCTTTCAGAGGGATCGTTGCTTTTGTTGATGTAGGGCAGGGAGACTGTTTATTCATTCGTCTACCATTCAAACAAGAAACATTCTTGATTGATACGGGTGGACGTTTGCGTTTTGAACAGGAGCTATGGAAACAGCGACAGTCCAAAGCACTCTCTGATTATAATATCCTACCGTTTTTACGATCTATTGGTTGTCAAAAAATCGATCATTTGATCGTGACGCATAATGATGAAGATCATATGGGAGAATTAGAAAATATTCTAGCTAATGTACGGGTCAAAAATCTATATCTAGGTACAGGTTCACAAATGGAATTAAGAGAACTATTAGAACCACTTAAAGGCACAGCCGTTCATTTAGTAAAACAAGGCGATCAAGTTGGTCAGAAATTGAAATTGAGCATCTTGTCACCGCAAAAAAGTACTGGTGAGAATAATGATTCGCTCGTTACCTATTTCGAAATTAATCAGCAACGTTTTTTAATTACGGGGGACCTTGAAATAGCGGGAGAAGAAAAATTGATCCAGGATTATCCCAACTTGAGAGTCGATTTCTTAAAAGTTGGGCACCATGGCAGTAATACCTCTACGAGTGAGCAATTTTTAGCAATGATGGATCCAAAATATGCGATCATCTCGGTTGGTCGGAATAATCGCTATGGTCATCCTACTCCAGAGACCTTAGAAAAATTAGCGAGGCAAAAAATCCACACTTTGCGAACAGATCAAAATGGCATGGTCTATTATCAATGGTCGCCGATAACAAAGCGTGGAAAACTCAAACTCCTGATAGATTTTCCACGATAATCGTGGTAGCATGGATAAGCAGCTGATTATCGTTAGGTGAAGAAGTGTCACTTAAAA
Source organism: Enterococcus hailinensis (assembly GCF_045862035.1). NCBI lineage: Bacteria > Bacillati > Bacillota > Bacilli > Lactobacillales > Enterococcaceae > Enterococcus > Enterococcus hailinensis. Next base: position 6,645 of record NZ_BAAFRV010000026.1, read on the forward strand.
TTAGTCATAGTGAGACGTACAAGGAGTAAATATATGAATACACAAGAAGCCGTGCAACAAATTCGGCAAGCCCCGTTAGCACCCGTTTACTTGGTTACGGGAACGGAAGATTATTTAGTCCAAGAGATCCGTCAAGCATTTATGGATCGAATGAAAATAGATGATTTAGAAGAATTGAATTTTATGGCTTTTGATATGGATGAGACCAACTTAGGAGCAGTGATCGATGAAGCCGAAACATTGCCTTTTTTTGGAGATTATCGCTTGATTTTTGTCGAAAAGCCTAGTTTTTTAACCGGGGAAAAAAAGAGTAATAATCAAGAACAAGACATCGATAGTTTATTGGCTTATTTGAAACAGCCCGTCGAAACTTCGGTAGTTGTTTTTTGGGCGAATTATCCTAAATTAGATGCACGAAAGAAAGCAACGAAAGCATTAAAGAAAGCGACCGTCATTGATGCTGCACCGTTGCAAGAACGAGATTTGCGTAATTTTTTACAACGTTATATCAGTAATGAAAATGTAAAAATTTCACGTGAAGCTTTTGATTTATTTTTAAGATTGACTGACTTCGATTTATCAAAAGCAATGAATGAAATTGAAAAATTATTACTTTTAGCAGGTGAGGGCGGAACAATCACGCTGCAATTAGTTGAAGATTTGGTGCCAAAGACATTGGAACATAATATTTTTGAGTTGACGGAGCAAATCTTAAAAGGTGATGCAGGAAAAGCCTATCAGACCTACGAAGAGTTACATCTGCAAGGTGAAGAGACAATCAAATTGACAGCAATTTTGATTGGTCAGATCCGATTATTGTTACAAACGAAGATATTACAAAAAGTAGGTTATCAGCAAGCTAATATTGCTGAAACGTTGGGTGTCCATCCTTATCGAGTGAAATTAGCGATGCAGCAAGTAGCGAAATTTCCTTTGCAGCTACTGGTTACAATGTATGATGAATTAGTCGAAAATGATTATGAAGTCAAAACAGGACAAGCAGAAAAAGAGTTGAAATTCCAATTATTTATTTTAAAAACGACGGAGCAGATCAAGCAAAAAAGAGCCTGAGTTTAAATACAAACTATTTATAAAAAGAGACTATTACAGAAGGTTATGCTCCTTTTGTTTTAGTCTTTTTTTGTTAAAACTTTTTTGATAAAAAATTTTTCCTTTGTTCACCTATCCATATTTTTAAGGTATGATAAAACTATTCATTTGAGAAAGCGCTTAAAAATGGGTATATCAGTCACATTGGCTTATATATAGATAAATCTTATGGGGAGGATGAACAAAATGACAGTCGCAAAAATTATTTATGCTACAAATACTGGAAACACCGAAGGAATCTCAGAAATTTTAGAAGAGGCATTTGAAGCGTTAAATATCGATGTAGAGCGGATCGAAGCAGATGATGCTACAGCTGATAGTTATGAAGATGCAGATATTTGTGTTTTAGCAACGTATACAGATGGTGACGGAGAGAGACCTTTTGATTTAGAAGATTTTTATGAGGAATTGCCAGGTGAAGATCTAGCAGGAAAAATTTATGGTGTAGTTGGAACCGGTGATAGCGAATTATATCCAGATTATTTCTGTCAAGCAGCACTTGATTTTGATACTGCCTTTGCCCAAACAGGGGCAAAAAAAGCAGTTGAAGTCGTAAAAATTGAAAACGAAGCGGATGATGAAGATGAAGAAGTCTTGATTGCATTTGTTAAAACATTAGTTGCAGCTGTTGGCTAAAAAAAGAGGAGATAGATATGTTTAAAGTAATTAGACGATCGAAACTAGCTCCTAATGAAGTAGAAATGGTTATCGAAGCTCCTCACATTGCCGAAAAAGCTTTAGCTGGACAATTTGTGATTTTACGGATCGATGAATTCGGTGAGCGTATTCCTTTAACGATTGTAGAGACTGAACCAGAAAAAGGTTCGATCCGGCTGATTTTTCAAGTGGTTGGTAAATCAACTGCTCAATTAGCAACAATCAGAACTGGGGAATTTATAAAAGATTTGGTGGGACCTTTAGGAAAAGCAACAGAAATAAAAAATTTTGGACATGTTTTGTTGGTGGGTGGCGGTGTAGGGATCGCAGCACTATTTCCAATCATCAAAGCTATGAAAAAAGCTGGGAATCGTGTGACGACTGTTTTAGGCGCTAAAACCGCTGACTTGGTCATTTTGGCCAGAGAATGCCAAACTTATTCTGATGAATTGATCATTATGACAGATGATGGTTCGCTAGGAGAATCCGGTGTAGTTACTGCAGCCATGGAAAAAATCTTTCAACAACAAAGTATTGCAACAGCTTGGGCGATTGGTCCCAGCACCATGATGAAATTCTGCACATTGACGGCACAAAAATATGATGTTCCAATATATGTATCGTTGAATCCGATTATGATCGATGGTACTGGGATGTGTGGAGGTTGTCGAGTAACGATTGCTGATACGATCAAGTTTGCTTGTGTAGACGGACCAGAATTTTTAGGTGCTGAAGTCAATTGGGATGAATTTATCAACCGGATGAAACAGTATCAAGGAGAAGAGGTATCAACGTTCAAAAGTTATCAAAAGCAGGTGATGAACAATGGCTAAGCGTAGTTATACCAAAACTTTGATGAAAGAACAAGCACCAGAAATCCGCGCCCATAATTTCGCAGAAGTCACCCTAGGATACTCGTTGGAAGAAGGACAACAAGAAGCGTCGCGATGTTTACAATGTAAAAATGCACCTTGTATTACTAATTGTCCCGTGATGATCGATATTCCCAGTTTTATAAAGGCTATTGAAGAGAACGAAATGGAACAAGCTCAGAAAATTTTAAGTCGACATACGAATTTGCCTGCTATTTGTGGTCGTGTTTGTCCACAAGAAAAACAGTGTGAGATGGCCTGTCGATTAGGACGTTCAAAAAAATTTGAACCCGTAGCAATCGGAAAGTTAGAACGACTGGTCGCTGACTGGGCGTTAGAACAACCTTTTGAAGTCGCTGTAACTGCCATGGATAAAGGTCGAGTTGCTGTAATTGGATCAGGGCCGTCTGGGTTAACAACTGCCGGTGACTTAGCTAAGCTGGGCTATGAAGTAACAATTTATGAGGCATTACACGAACCAGGCGGTGTGCTGACATATGGTATTCCTGAGTTCCGTTTGCCAAAAAAAATTGTAAAAAAAGAAATCGAACGAATTGTAGCACAAGGTGTGAAAATAAAAACGAATGTCGTTATTGGGAAAACAATCACGATGGAGGAAATCATAGATAAATATGATGCTTGCTATCTCTCAGTCGGAGCAGGAGCACCAAGATTCCAAGGAGTCAGGGGCACAGCACTGAATGGTGTGTATTCAGCTAGTGAATATTTGACACGGGTCAATCTGATGCACGGGTATCAATTTCCAACGTACGATACACCGCTTCAAAAAGTGAAAAATGTCGTGGTGATTGGGGGAGGAAATGTGGCGATGGATGCGGCACGTTCAGCAAGACGTTTAGGTGCTGAAAATGTGTCAATTATTTGTCGGCGTTCCTTAGAAGAATTACCTGCTCGAGTAGAAGAATATCATCATTCGTTTGAAGAAGGGATCATTTACCATTGGTTATCTAATCCAATCGAATATTTAGGAGATGATCAAGGGAAGTTGAAGGCAGTCAAATGCATTTGTATGGAACTTGGTGAACCTGATGATTCGGGACGCCGTCGCCCAGTCAGTATTCCAAATAGTGAATTTATTATTGAAGCAGACACAGCAATCGAAGCAATTGGTCAAGATGCGAATAGGGTGTTATTAGATACCTTTCCTCAATTAGCGCTTAATCAATGGGGATATATCGCTGCGGACGAAGAAACATGTGCAACTTCGATTCCAGGTGTTTTCGCTGGTGGAGATATCGTTACTGGAGCGGCAACCGTAATTTTAGCAATGGGTGCTGGGAAAATAGCAGCTAATTAAATCGACCAGTACATCCAAATGAAAAAGGTAAAAAAGTGAATTTATTGGTTGCTAAGCGAAATTGAAGGTACAAAAAAACCGATCATACGATCGGTTTTTATTATTTAGCTAATTTTTTAGCAAGACGTGCTTTATCACGGTTTGCTTTGTTTTTGTGAATCAAACCTTTTGATTCAACCATATCGATTGCTCGAGATGCTTCTTTGTAAAGATCGTTTAAGTTATCTGATCCAGCAGCAGCAGCTTCTTCGAATTTTTTAACAGTAGTACGCATTGCGCTCATTTGTGATGAGTTTTTTGCGTTAGCAGCTTCGCTAGTGCGAACACGTTTGATTGCAGATTCAATGTTTGGCATGGGTTTCACCTCCGGATTTAGACTTATACGGTTATAGCCGTACAATTCAACATTACCCATTATACATAAAGCAGCATTTCAATGCAATAAAATCGTGACAAGTTTTTTTCCTTAACAGAAAATAAAATAGAAAAGGTACTTTTATTAAACCTATTTATCTACTTTAATGAATATTTTGATGAAGAGGACAATCTTGACAGTCCATCTCACGAGATTGGATAGGCTCTTTTAATGGAATCAACATTCTTAAACCATTTAAGATAACTAAAATCGTACTACCTTCATGACCGATAACACCTAATGGTAGCGTCAAAAACTGTAAAAAATTGCTGCTGATCAATAAAACGATAACTAATAAAGAAAATAAAATATTTTGTCGTACGATTCGTTTCATTTTTTTGGCCAAGCGATGACTGTAGACTAATTTTGTTAAATCGTTTTTCATCAGTACCATATCAGAAACTTCCATTGCAACATCTGTTCCTTCGCCCATCGCGATGCCGATATCTGCAGTAGCTAGAGCGGGGGCATCATTGATCCCATCACCGACCATCGCATTCACAGTGAATTTTTTTTGTTGCTGTTTAACTAATTCAGTCTTATCAGCAGGCAAGCACTCACCATGAAATTCTGTCAATCCTAATTGCTGAGAAACGAAACTGGCTGCACCAAGATTGTCACCGGTCAACATCGTTGTCTGAATATGCTGCTCGGAGAAATAATCAATTACTTCTTTTGTATAAGGTTTTGGTAGATCCATCAAAGCCAGCAATGCGACGAGCTTATCGTCACAAGTCAAGCTGATGGCTGTTTTGCCTTCTTCATGCCACTTGCTGACTAATGGATGACTCATTGAAGCCCTTGGTTTACCTAGCTTCCAAATCTGATCCTCATAAACTGCTTCTAAGCCCGCACCGGCAATTTCATTGATTTCCACAGGAATACTTTCTTCACGATTAAAAAATTGTGTAATCGCTTTGGCGATCGGATGATTTGATTGACGCTCCATTGAAAATAATAGTTGTGGAATCAACGAATCGTCTGAAAAAGTTTGATAATCAGTTACATGTGGTTTTCCTTGGGTTAATGTTCCTGTTTTATCAAAGGAGACGGCCCGCAAATCTGCTAATTTTTCTAAAGTTTTGCCAGATTTGAAAAGAATCCCTTTTTTGGCACCATTGGAGATTGCTGCGAGTGTAGCAGGCGTAGCAGAGGCGACGAGAGCACATGGTGACGCAACAACTAATAAAACCATTCCGCGATAGAAACTTTCTGTAAAAGGCCAGCCCAAAATCAAATGAGTGAATAAAATCATCAAAGGCACAGCGATCAAAACAATTTTAACGTAAACATTTTCGATTCGCTCAATAAATGTAGCCGTGGCACTTTGCTCACTTTGTGCATTTTCTACTAAGCGTAATATTTGGGCGAATAAAGTGTCCTCGCTCGTTTTAGTCACTTTTAACGTAAAAGCTTGACCAAGATTAATCGTTCCGCCAAAGGCTTCATCGCCAATATTTTTTTCAACTGGAATCGATTCGCCAGTTATTGCTGCTTCATCAATCGAAGATCTTGATTGCATCAATCCATCGATTGGAATGGCGGCTCCTTTAGCTACGAATACGTTATCTCCGATAGTTAATTCTTTAACTGGAACAACGATATGTTGCTCACCTACAATTTTTACCGCTTCATTAGGTGCGGCATTTAACAAAGCAGTGATCTCTTTAGTGCTTTTATTCGTTGCATATTCCTCAAGAGCACCGCTCAAACAAAAAATAAAGGTCAGCATTGCACCTTCAAACCAGTTACCAATTAGACAGGCACCGATAGCAGCTAAAGCCATCAATAGATCCACATTCAATGTTTTATCGTGGATCAATTCGTTGATTCCTTCGTAGGTTTGCTTCCAACCGCCGCTAATAATGGCAGCGATAAAAAAAAGTGGGTAGATTGGTTGGTTCAAAAGCATCGATAACTTACCAATAATTAATAATCCGAGACAGAATAGGGTAGAGAGAAAAGCCATACGTTCTTCTTTGCTCATAACTATTCCTCCTTTCGATTTTTATCCTATCACGAATAAGCATTCAATTGATAATGAAAAATACTAAATGAGAACGAAAGTAATTATCAATTAGTGATGATAACGATTATCATTAACAACGAGAGCTTTTAAATGGAATTGAGGGAAATATAAAAATTTTGAGAGTTCAATTTTAAATTATAATAATTATAAATAAAATAAAAAAGACCTGCATAAATGCAGATCTTACATAGCGATTAACCAATAGGCGATTAAAATAATACCTAAAATAATTCGATACCATCCAAAGACAGTAAAGTCGTTGCGCTTGATATAGTCTAATAAGAATTTGATTGCGACGATCGACACGACAAAGGCAGTGATCATACCCACTAATAGAACGATCGTTTCTGATAAGCCAAAAGTATTTCCATTCATTAAAAATTTAACGATCTTTAAGCCGCTCGCACCGAACATCACGGGAATTCCTAAGAAGAAAGAAAATTCAGTAGCGACATAACGCGAACATCCGATGATGATTGCACCAAGAATCGTTGCGCCAGAACGAGAAGTACCAGGAATCAACGAAAGTAATTGGAAAGCACCAACAAGCAAAGCAGCTTTATAAGTAAAATCATTTAATGTAGTAATTTTAGCCGGTTTATTTTTATGTTGCCGCTCAACGACAATAAAGGCGACCCCATAAACGATCAACATAATCGCTACAGGTAAAAATTTATGGAAATGTGCTTCCAAAAAATCATCAGAAGGAATTCCGATAATCGCTGCTGGAAGGCAAGCAATGATGACTTTAAACCACAATGTCCAGGTATCACGTTTTTCTCGATTATTTTTGCTGTAAGAAAAAGGATTTAGTTTATTGAAATACAAAACGACTACGGCTAAGATAGCACCTAGTTGAATCACGACATTGAACATTTCAGTAAAGGCAGAGCTCATGTTCATTTTGATAAATTCGTCTGCTAAGATCAAATGACCCGTAGATGAAATCGGTAACCATTCCGTGATTCCTTCAATGATTCCGAGAATGATTGCTTTAAAGATATTGGCAATAAGCATAGTATACGTCCTTTCAAATTAGTAACAACAATCAGTATACCGTTTTGCTAAAAAAAAAACCATTGGAAAATCGCTAAGCTTTATATAAGAAAAAACCTGCCAACACTAAGCGGGCAGGTTTTTTTATAGCTATTATTCTTTTGTTTGGTCTAAAATAGTTTTTCCGCGTTCCATATAACTGATATCGTTGATTGCGCGAATGGAGAATTCACCATTTTCATACTTGATGCGGTTGATACTTCCATTTAAAAGGTTGGCCCGAACCGGTTGTTTTGAATCAATCAAACTTAGTAAGAACGCAATCGTTAATCCATGAGAAACGATCAGAACATTTCCGCCACCATTTTTTTCACGGTGTTGAGCGATATCTTCAAAACCATTCCAAACGCGGTCACGTAATTGCGCATATGGTTCTGCCCAATTCGCTGTATCAGCGACTTCGATTGCATTCGCAATTTCTTCAAATGTAACATCTGTAGCGAAAAGATCGTCTTCTGTTTGGAAGTTCAACACACGCGGTAATACGCCCCACATTTCTGCATCGTAGCCGCCCTCAAGAGAGCCAAAGCACCATTCACGAATACGTGGATCGACATGATAAGGAATATCTTTGCCATCAGGATGTTCGCCTAGTAAGATACGCATCGTTTCAATTGCACGACCGGAATCACTAGAATATGCTTCTTCAAATTTTGTATCTTGTAGACCAAGTCCAACGTTTTTGATGCCAGCACGGCCGCTTTGAGTTAGTGGTGTATCACACCAACCTTGAACACGAGCTAACGTATTGAACATTGTTTTACCATGTCGCACAATATAAAGATTTGTTTCTGTCATATTTATAACCTCCAAAAAGTTGATTAGTTAAAGAACGGATTTGTATCGATTTCTTGACCAATCGTGGTCGCTTCTCCGTGTCCAGGATATGCTGGCAATTCACGAGGAAGGGTAAAGAGATAGGTTTTGATACTGTATAACAATTGTTGAAGGTCGCCAGTATATAGATCTGTTCGACCGATGCTGCCTTTAAATAAAGCATCACCTACGACGGCAAAGTCATCGAAAATGAAGCTGACGCTTCCAATAGAATGACCTGGAGTAGGAACGACTTGGAAAGGCATACCGCCAATCGTATACTCCTTTAGTTCGAATTCATATTCTGCCGGCTGTACGACCAAATTTGGTAGATCATCGTGTCTGCCAAGGCCAGATAAATTCAAAATGGGATCACTCAGCCACGCTTGTTCAAGCGGACTTACATATACTGGAATCGAATATTGGTGACGTAATTGTTCTACCGCACCGATATGATCATAATGTGTATGAGTCAAAAGAATCGCTTGGGGTGTTTTACCAATTCGTTTGATTTCTTGAATCAAACGATCCCCTTCAGATCCAGGATCAACAATCAATAAATTTTGTTCGTTGTAAATCAAATAGCAGTTTTCTTGGACACTGCCCGTTACAAAACCTTCAATATGAATCATTAGTTTCCTCCTATTGCAACTGTTAATCATCTAGGTCAGTTCATTCATCAACTATTGTAGTGCAAAATAGCAATGATTTCTCTTCTATTATACCTTAAAAGATAAAAAGATAAACGATTCCAATTCACTTGTTGAACTTTCATGTAAAAAGTGCCGTTAGTTAGGATAAGGAGGAGTGAAAATGAATGATTGGATTAAAATGATCGAGCAAGAGCCGCGATTATTGTTTGTGTTATCTTTGATTTGTTTGGCGATGTTGCTGGATTTAGTAACAGGATTGATTGCTGCTAAACTTTCAAAGCAACTCTCATCAAAAATCGGAATCAATGGATTATTACGTAAAATTGCTAGTATTTTATTGTTATTGTTCTTTCTACCAGTTGCTAGCTTGATCCCTTTGCAAATCGGCAGTGCACTTTTGTATGCTTTTTACTTATCGTTTTTAATGATGGAGCTACATTCGATTCTTGAAAATTACGAAAAAATGGGAATTAAGACGCTGCTATTCCAAAAATTTTTAGCACATTTTATAGATAAAGAGGAAGAAGACTAAAACTTGACGATAGCGCAAAAATCTTCTATGGTTGAACAGCTGAAGAAATTACTTTTAGCAAAAATCAATTTATAAGAAGGTGAAGCGGTGGCTGTCAAAAAAATTGCGATTCGTGAACTCGTGGAATTCATTCTACGCAGTGGGAGTATTGATGAAGGAAAAAACAGTAACCATACACCGCAAGAAGGCGCACGGATTCATCGTAAACTACAAAAAGAAGCTGGAAAAGGCTATCAAAAAGAAGTTTGGTTGAAAAAGCCAGTTGAAATCGCGAATATAGCAGTTCAAGTTGAAGGGCGTGCTGACGGAGTCTATATTGAAGATGAACAAGTATTTATCGATGAGATCAAGACTTCTGAAACACCTTTTGAAGAATTAGAAGAAGGCATCATCAACTTATATTTTTATCAAGCGATGGTGTATGCCTATATATATAGTGAACAGGAAGAACTTGCTCAAATCGGAACACGTTTAACTTATTATCAAACGCTCGAAGAAAAAATTACGCGTCAAACTCGACTGTTCACGTTTGAAGAACTAAAAAGTTTTTTTGAAGACTTAATTGAGAAGTATGAAAACTGGTTAGTCTTTCAAATGGAGTGGCGTGAAACGCGGAATGAATCTTTAAAAATGTTAGCTTTTCCTTTTGATTCGTATCGTGAAGGACAACGTGAACTAGCTGCAGCAGTCTATAAGACTATTCATGCTCAACAAAAACTATATGTTGAGGCGCCAACGGGAACAGGAAAAACGATGTCAACACTTTTCCCGACATTCAAAGCGATGGGTGAGGGATTGGGTGAACGAATTTTTTATTTGACTGCTAAGACGATCACACGTCAAGTGGCGGAGGAAACCGTTGCAAAAATCACACAAAAATCAGCACGAGTAAAGAGTGTGACGTTGACTGCTAAAGACAAAATATGTTTTTTGACAGAGCGAAATTGTACCCCGGAACATTGTCCCTTTGCTAACGGTTATTACGATCGAGTCAATGATGGCTTATGGGATATGCTAAATAGTGAAGATCAATATACGCGTCCAGTCATTGAAAAGTATGCGCGCAAACATGAATTGTGTCCTTTTGAATTATCATTAGATATTAGTCGCTTTAGCGATCTTGTTGTGGGGGATTATAATTATTTGTTCGATCCGACTGTTTATCTTCGCCGTTTTTTTGAGGAAGAAAACAAGACAAATTTAGTTTTGGTGGATGAAGCGCACAATTTAGTTAATCGTTCTAAAGAAATGTATTCTGCAAGTATTTCACGAAAGAATCTTGATCATATCAGCAATGAGTTGGATAAATCTTTTAAAAAACTTAGAAAAGCTTTTATAAAAGTCGATAATGAATTTGAATTAATCTATCAATCGTTGGACGGCAAGGCATATCATCACCAAACGGCTGCTCCAGAAAGTTTGATCAATCATTTATTCAAATTGCAAGAATTGATCAAAGAGTGGTTAGCTGAAAATCCTGATCATCCAGTCCAACAAAAAATGTTGCCGGTCTATTTTGAGATTATTCGTTTTACTAGAATGAGCGAATTATATGATGATCATTATCAAACAACGGTTGATTTTAAGAATTATGATTTGATTGTTAAAGAGTACTGTATCGATCCTTCATGGTTTTTAGAACAGACGATGGATAAAGTCGGCAGCAGTATTTTATTCTCAGCTAGTTTTTCACCTTTAGATTATTATCAAGAGGTTTTGGGTGGCGGCGATGAGAGTTTAACCTATCGATTGCCTAGCCCTTTTCCAAATGATAATCGTTTAGTAATGGTGGATGCGGGTGTTCAAACAACATATCAAAATCGGACACAAAGTATTCCAAAAATTGCTGCTTCAATTGAAAAATTAGCTAGTACGAAAACTGGAAATTATATGGTTTTCTTTCCTTCTTTCCAATATTTAGATCAAGTAGCCGATTATTTTCATGATGTTTATCCAGAATATGCGATCCAAATACAAGGATCTAAATTAAATGAACAAGAGCGAGAAGCTTTTTTAGCTGCTTTTGTGGATCAGCCCGAAAAAACATTGATTGGTTTTTGTGTTTTGGGTGGGATATTTTCTGAAGGAATCGATTTAGTCGGGGAGCGCTTGATTGGAACGGTCGTTGTTGGTGTCGGCTTGCCACAAGTAAATCATGAACAAGAATTGATCAAAGAGTATTATGATGAAAAAAGAGGACAGGGGTTCAGTTATGCGTATCAATTACCAGGAATGAATAAAGTGATTCAAGCTGCGGGACGCGTCATTCGCACGATGTCTGATCAAGGAATCATCTTACTTCTTGATCAGCGTTATACGAATCCACATTATCAAAAATTATTGCCAGTCAATTGGGCAGATCGAAAAGTAATTTATGGACCTGCGGCAGTTGAACGAACAGCTAAGCGTTTTTGGGATTCTAAAAAATAAAAGAAGCTGAAACAAAAGAAGGAACTGACACTATAATTAGATACAATTAAAAAAGAGCACCTCAAATTTAGTAAAATAAATTTGGAGGTGTTTTTCTAATGGCAAAACATAATTATTATCCGGAGAAATTAAAAATTCAAATCGTTGAGAGATTATTAGCAGGAGAATCAGGTTCCTCCCTTCGGGAAGAATTTAATATCCCAAGTAGAGGAACAATATATAGGTGGAAACAGTGGTACATGAAAGGAGAAATTCACCGTTTAAAAACTTCTTCAGGTCGTCCTTTAG
>NZ_BAAFRV010000027.1:0-15682 GCF_045862035.1 Enterococcus hailinensis
TATTCAATCTGTCACATCTAAACGAAATAATATTCCTAGAAAATCACTGGATTATCGAACACCTTTGGAAGTATTTTTGAGTTACGTAAGTATTGATGATTTGTCTAACTTAATTTGACAATTAAGACATATTAAAAAAGAAAAAGCAGCAACTTAAGCTAGAAATTGATGCAAAGGTAACGACGTTGATCACGGATGAGGGAAAATTAAACCGAATCTTGACCAATTTAATTGAAAATGCCAGTAAATATTCTGGGGAGCAGACAACGATTTATTTGAAAATCACCGCTGTAGCTGGCCGAGTCATTTTTTCTGTCACGGATGAGGGCAGCGGAATTCGTCCAGAAGATCAAGCCAAAATCTTCGACCGTCTTTATCGGGTAGAAAAATCCCGTAATCCCGAAACAGGAGGCTCTGGTTTAGGACTATATATCAGCAAAAATTTGGCGGAACAATTAAATGGCCGTTTAGAAGTAGAGAGTGACTTTGGAAAGGGCAGTATTTTCCGTTTAACTTTATCAACGGAACCAGAAAAAGCAATGCCCGTGTAAAACGGGCACTGCTTTTTTCTATAGAATACTTAAATTTGTCGCTGGATCAATGATGTCTTCCAGTTGAAATTGCTGATCTTCGTAAGCCAAAGTGAAAATCGCACAATTAGGAAATGCGCGGATTAAATCCTGTTTCTCCTTCTGCCAAATCGTCTGCAAAAAACTAATACAAGCACCGTTATGAGAGACCGCTAAAACCGTCTGATGATCATCTTGCTCCATGATTTGGTGGAGGGCTTTGGTCATTCTTGTTTGAACTTGGACCATCGATTCGCCACCAAATTGTAAATAAAAAGAATCAAAATATTCCTGTCCTTGCGGTTGTAAAAATTGCTGCTCACCTTCAAAAGAACCAAACCCCATCTCCTTCAATGCTTTGAGACGCTGATAATTTTGACTGCCAGAAACGATCTCCAAAGTATCGCTGGCCCGTTCTTGGGTAGATGAGTAAAGATGATCGAAAGCGATGTTGTTTTCTTTGAAATAGTCCTTTGCCCGTCTTGCTTGTTGGATTCCTTTTTCGGTTAAAGGAGAATCACAAGCCCCTTGAACTTTTTTTAATTGATTAAACAACGTTTCCCCATGACGCATTAAAAATAATTTTTTCTTCATTTTTTATCCTCCGTTGATTCATTAACTCAATACTAGCAAATAAAAAATGAAAACGCATCAAAATTTGGAAAAGGATCAGTAAATGCTGATTTAAGACAAAAGTCCACAAAATAAAAAAACAGATTGTATAAAAAGAAAGCGGTTGCAACGAAATATCGACTATGCTACATTGGATATAGGATCGTTACTGAAGAAGGCGACACCGAATGATGTAAGTAATTACATTTATTTGGTGTCGCTTTTATTTTTTTGAGTTCTACCTCTTCGGTACACCTATTGCAATTCACCTGCTGCTATATTATCCAATGAAGTAAAAAGCTCACCGTTACTGTCCCGTTTTACATTTTTTCAGAAAGAACCATCAAGTACTTGAAAACCACATCAAAACTTAGGAAAAGGAAAGGACGATCATGAAAAATAAAAAGTGGATTAGTTTAATGATATTGGCAGCCATCGGCTTGTCGGGCTGCAGTACCGCCAGCTCAGAATCAGCAAAAAAGGAGACAGAAACAAAACAGCCCAAGTATGTCTTTTATTTTATCGGCGACGGGATGGGTGCCTCCCATAGAGGGTTAGCAGAGAACTATATGCAGTGGAAAAATCAAGATGCAAATTACAAGTTGTCCATGAACCAAATGCCGGTAACGGCTAATGTTACGACAAATTCTTTATCCAGTACGATTACGGACTCGGCTGCGGCTGGAACGGCCTTAAGTACCGGTATCAAGACGGCTACTGGTGTGATCGGAATGGATGAGAAGGGAAAGGACAACTATACGACCATTCTTGAGTCCATGCAAAAAGAAGGCTACGGGGTTGGAATGGCTACGAATGTTTCTATTACGCATGCAACGCCTGCCGCATTCGGAGCTCACGTACCTGATCGAAATGACGAGGTAACGATTGCTGATCAATACTTAAAAGCCGATTATGACTATTTAGCAGGCGGCGGTGCCCAGTATTTTCAAACGAAAGACGCAGGTGGGAAACGTGAGGATGGCAAAGACCTGGCTAAAGCGTTTGGAGAACAAGGCTACGACGTAGATAGCAGTTTAAAAGATTTTGAGGAGACAGATTTCACTAAGACCGATAAATACTTAGGAATCTATGAGCCAAAGTATTTAACGGACGTAATCACTCAGAAAAACGTTGAAAAAACATCACCGACCTTGGCTGAAATGGTCAAAGGTGGAATCGATGTCCTTTCCCAAAATGACAAAGGCTTTTTCATGATGGTGGAAGGCGGTTATATTGATGGTGCGGCCCATAATAATGATACGCCGGCAGTACTGAATGAGGTTCTTTCTTTTGAAGAATCTGTTGCGGAAGCCAAAAAATTCTATGACAAACATCCTGATGAAACGTTGATTCTGGTAACAGCAGATCATGAAACGGGCGGATTAAGTCTCGGTTATAATTCTTATAAAATGGATTTCGAAGCAGTCGATCGGGTGAAATCTTCATTCGGAAATACAATGGAATCCTACATTGAGAAGAAGGATTACGATGGATTGTATCATGCAATGGAAAAGGAATGGCATGTCAAGTTATCTGATGATGACAAAGCGTTAGTCCAAAATCGCTTAAACACCTTTCCAATCGCTGATTTAATGGCAGATATGGGGATTCCTGAATCAGAAAAAGAAAAAGCTGAGGGTATGAAGCATATGATGGGAATTGGTGGCTACGCGGCTTCACCGATCCTTTCAAAGGAAACAAAAATCGCCTGGACGACGCAAGCCCATACTGCGGAAACTGTTCCGCTTACAGCGATTGGAGTCGGTAGCAAGGACTTTGGTGAGTGTGAAGACAATACAGACATTCCTCAGACGCTTGCGGAAATTATGGATGTGAAAATCGGGAAGTGATCTGAAAAATAATTTTATAAAGCGATAATCAAGACATAGCGCCTAAAAAAGTGTACAGAGCTGCAGCAGGATCAGGGGATTGCTGGACAAGTATTGTTGTCCTTAAAAAAAATAGAGGTCGTTTAAATAATTTAGGAGAGCGACCTATCAAATCATAGCTGAAATTTATCAAAAGCGAAAATGATCTAACTAAAGATTCGGTAGAATGGAAACATTCAAACCGAATCTTTTTAATAAAATGAAAAAAAATACAAAAATCATGATTACCCGGGGAATATGGGCTGAAATCTGATTAATAATAAGAACGATTGATTCGCGATCCGGTCTTTATGTACCACGCATTAAATAACTAAATGAAGTGCCAAATACTTCGTTTTTCCGGTTTGGAAAGCGGTTGCCTTTCCTGCTGGGGGAGTGCTATAATTCTTATAGAAATAAATACAATGGATAGTGATTGCATGTAGCAAGCTAAACCTGTTAACAAATGGAGCGTTCTGAACGCTTATTTGTTGGCAGGTTTTTGACGTTTAGAATGCAAAAACACCAAATTTTAAGATAAGTGAGGAAGAACAAATGACATTTCCGAAAAATTTTTTATGGGGCGGGGCCACTGCGGCCAACCAATGTGAAGGGGCTTGGGACGTAGACGGAAAGGGCGAGAGTATTCCTGATCATATGCGGGCTGGAGGGTTATACAAACGCCGCGTAATGACGCCAACGATCGAGCCGGACGGCTATTATCCTAATCATGATGGGATCGACTTTTATCATCGCTACAAAGAAGATATTGCACTGTTTGCAGAGATGGGCTTCAAAGTATTCCGTTTGAGTATCGCTTGGTCGCGGATTTTTCCCAAAGGTGATGAAACGGAACCAAATGAAGCAGGCTTGGCCTTTTATGATAAAGTCTTTGATGAATGTAAAAAATATAATATTGAACCCTTAGTTACGATCAGTCATTTTGAACTACCGTATGCTTTGGCAGAAAACTATGGCGGTTTTGCGAATCGCAAGACAATTGATTTCTTTGTTAATTTTGCGACGACCTTATTCAAACGCTATAAAGACAAAGTCAAATACTGGCTGACCTTCAATGAAATCAACTTCGGAACCTTACCGATGGGTGGGCGCAATTTATTAGGAATTTTAGGTGAAGATGACGAACAACGTCGTTATCAAGCCTTGCATCATATGTTTATCGCTAGTGCCAAAGCGGTAAAAATTGGGCATGAAATCAATCCAGATTTCCAAATCGGCTGTATGTTGGCTTATATCACAATGTATCCCTTGACCTGTAAACCGGAGGATGTTTTGGCTAGTCAAGAGCTGGTGAAAAAGCTGAACTGGTTTTGTGGTGATGTTCAAGTCAAAGGAAAGTACCCTTACTACATGAAGAATTATTTTGCGAAGCACGGTATTCAAGTTGACTTTGAAGCCGACGATGAAGAGATCTTGCAAGAAGGAACGGTGGATTATTATACTTTTTCTTATTACATGACCAGCTGTGTGGCCGCAACGATTGGTGAAAGCGATGATCGTGTTGGTGGCAATCTGTTTGGCGGTGTGAAAAATGAATACCTAGAAACGAGCGAGTGGGGTTGGCAAATTGATCCAGTTGGACTGCGTTTCACGTTGAATGAGCTGTATGACCGTTATGAAATTCCACTGATGATTGTGGAAAATGGTCTGGGGGCAGTCGATAAAGTCGAGGCAGACGGTTCGATCCATGATGACTATCGAATTGATTACTTCCGCCGTCACATCGAGGAAATGAATAAAGCAGTCGAAGATGGGGTGAATCTGATCGGTTATACACCGTGGGGCTGCATTGATCTCGTTTCTGGCGGAACCGGGGAAATGTCGAAACGCTACGGCTTCATTTACGTTGATAAAGACGACGAAGGCAATGGAACTTTCAATCGCAGCAAAAAAGATAGCTTTGAATGGTATAAAAAAGTAATTGCAACCAACGGCGCAGATTTAGCTTCGGAATAATAAAAAAGATGGACACCTTAAAGTTGAGGGTCCATCTTTTTTATTCAACTTAAACAGATTTCACTTGTTTGTCTCGGATTAAAACAAGGCTAGAAATGGCGCCAATCAATAACAAGATGGCGATTAAGAAATTGGCGTTTTTCATACCATGATTGTAGGCCGTGAAGACCATTTCTTTCACTTGATCAAAAATCGGTAACTGACTGTATGCCTTAGCTTGCGTATTTTCAAAAAGCTGGCGTCCGGCAAAGGGGCCGGCTTTGTGTAGTAAGGCTGTTAGTTGTTCTTTGATGGCTGTTGGGACCATCGTCAATTTAGCTAAACTTTGGTTAAGATTGCTGTTGTAGCCGTTTGTAACACTAATCCCTAGCATCACCACGCCAAAGGAGATTCCCACTTGACGAAAGACATTTAAAATTCCTGAAGCCATTCCGACTTGCTCTTCATTCACCGCACTCATAGCTGCGTTTGAAATCGGTGGATTGACTAAGGCGTTGCTGATCCCTAAAAGAATAAAGCCGGGCATTAGATAATCCCATTTGAAAGGGACTTTAATCATCTGATTAATGACTAAGACACCCGCCATCCCAATTAATAAAGCGATGGAAATCAACCAGCGATTTCCGATCTTCCCAGAGATCAAACCAGTGATCGGACCTAAAACTAGCGTAAAGACACTAATGACTAATAATTTTAGTCCGGTTTCAAAAGCACTATAGCCCATATAGCTTTGCAACAGGATCGAAAGATAAGTAAAGCCACCATAGAGTCCCGCCCCTAGCGTGAAAGCGGCGATATTCGCGCCAACAAAAGAAGACGAATGGAACATTTTCAAATCAATCATTGGTTCTTTGACTTTTCCCTCAACCAAAATGAAGAATAGCAATGAAAGGACAGCGACTGCGAACAAGGTCATGATCCGCCAATCCGTCCAAGCATAATCACTGTGGGTTTCCTTTTGAATCAAGACGAACACAGTGCTGAAAATCATGGACGTGCTAAAAAGCAAACCAAGCAGATCGATTTTTCCAGCGGATTTTTTGTTGGTGTCCTGGATCGTGATCGTACCTAGAATCAATGCTAGCAATCCTACCGGTAAATTAATCAAAAAAATCGAGCGCCAACCAAGTGCGTCAACTAAAACGCCACCGATCAGTGGACCGCCGGAAACCGCCAGACCCACCGCGCTACTCCAAATTCCCAGAGCTAATCCCCGTTGTTTTTCAGGAAAAGCTGAAGTAACGATCGATAACGAAAGCGACATCATCGCCGCACCGCCAATTCCTTGGAAGCCGCGGAAAATATTTAAAGCCAGGTTGCTATTAGCGAGTCCGCTGGCTAATGATCCTACCATAAAGATTGCTAAGCCAAGCAAAAATACTTTTTTCCGACCAAGCAGATCGCCTAATTTAGATAAAGGCAGTAGGGCAATCGCATAGATTAGCGTATAGGCATTCAATACCCATTGTAAATTGCTGAAGCTGCCGGAAAAACTTTTTTGAATCTCAGGCAGCGCGACATTGACGATTGTAATATCCAACATCGCCATAAAGACTGCCAAACTAACTGTTCCTAAAATCCACCATTTGTTACGTGTTTCCTTCATTTTCAAAAATCCTTCTTTCAATCATCAATAATTATTCGTGCGCATAAATGCATATATGATCCAAAAGCAAACACTCCTTAGATTTGATTCAGGAGTGCTTTCATATTGTCTGAAGCAGACTCAAATTTATTGGCAATTTGTTCTTTATCGACTCTGTAATAGACTTCGCGTCCTTCTTTTCTGCGATGTACAGCGCCAAAGCGATTCATATAGTCTAAGTGACGTGAGATTCCTGAACGGTTTTGCGGGAAATTCTCTGCGATTTCACCGATGGATAATTCGCCGGTACTTGCTAAAAAAATCAGCAGTTCACTACGAACAGGATCACAAATCGCGCGAAAGAAATCAATATCAACACTGTCTTGAATCAGTTGACGACATTTTTCAGGATCATATTTTGCTTTCATGGGGCACCTCCACACTTTTTATTATATGCACCTGTGCGCACATGTCAATCAAAATCTATCGTTCATTTTAATACAAGCGTTTTCATTGCCTTTTTTACGTTAGCAGTTCATACTAAACGAAAATTTGATTGGAGTGAAGAACATGGCGACAATGGTATTTGTTAATTACCCCGTGAAAGATGTACAGGCCTCCACAGAATTTTATGAAAAGTTGGGATTTAAGAAGAACGAAGATTTCTCCAATGAGCAATCTAGCTCAATGGTCTGGGATGATAATTTTTGGATTATGTTGTTAGAATACGATTTTTATAATTTATTTTTGAAAGGGAAGAAGATCGCAGACACTCGAACACAAAGTGGAACGCTGACAGCTTTTTCAGTGGAAAGTCCAGCGGTGGTAAAAAAAATCGCGGAAGCCGCGAAGGCCAACGGTGGAAGTTACCATTCTGTTGAAATGGATATGCAAGAAGATCAAATGTTTAGTTTGGAAGTCGTTGATCTTGACGGTAATCAGTTTGAGCCAGTTTGGATGAATTTGGGATAAAAAAGTTAACAATAGCCAAGCCACCAATGATTCATGGCTTGGCTGTTGTTTTTTAAAAAATTCAAGACCTATAAAGATAGTGTAAAGAAAACTCTTCAAGTTTCACACTATCTTTAGGTCTTTTTTTTTATGCTTTGAGTGTAAAGAAGAGTTTCATTGGGAAAGGAAGAGGAGTCGTATGACGATTATTTTAGGAATTATTGGTTTTTTATTAATGGTCTATCTTTTTTGGTGCTTGTTTAAGGGGGAAGACTTATGAGTAGTATCATCTATCAAGGCTTATTCTTCTTAGCTGTTCTAATAATTTTGGCAGTTCCACTAGGTTGGTACATCAAAGAAGTAATGCAGGGCAAACTTCCGCGAGGAGCTCGTTTTCTTCAGCCGGTGGAGAGCTTCTTTTATAAAGCGATCGGTCCACTTAGTAAAAAAGAGATGACGGCGCGGCGCTATGCGTTAAACGTCATTGTGCTGAGTATTTTTTCTTTGATCTTGCTGATAGTGATATTACTGACGCAGCATTGGCTGCCGGGAGGGAGTGACGTAAAGAATTTGTCACTGCCTTTAGCAATAAATACCGCGGTCAGTTTCGTAACGAATACGAACTGGCAGGCTTACGCCGGCGAAACCACATTATCCAATACGACACAAATGTTTGGGCTGACGGTACAAAATTTTGTTTCCGCAGCGGTAGGAATTTCGGTATTAGCCGCATTTTTGCGAGGACTATCACAAACAAAGGAACGCTTACTGGGAAATTTTTGGCAAGACATGACCCGCAGTTTGGTCTATATTTTGTTGCCAATTTCCCTTATTTTAGCCCTTGTATTGATTTCTCAAGGGACGATCCAGACCTTTCAAACAGGACAGAGCTATCAAAGTTTAGCAGGGAAAAATCTCTGGCTGTATCTCGGTCCGGTAGCCAGCCAAGTGGCAATCAAGCAATTAGGGACGAATGGCGGTGGATTCTTCGGTGCCAATTCGGCTTATCCTTTTGAGAATCCGACGCTCATGACGAACTTTTTAGAAAACTTAGCGATCCTCTTGATTCCGGCGGCCTTGATTTTTGCCTTTGGCTTTTGGATGAAGGATTGGAAACAAGGTCGTACAATTTTGATCGTGTCAGTGTTTTTTGTATCGCTGGCTTTCATTGGAGTGGCCTTCAACGAATATTATGGCCCGCAGTTTGCCCATGTACTGGGGTCCACCAACTTGGAAGGAAAGGAAGTCCGCTTTGGGGTGGGATGGTCCAGTTTGTGGGCGATCGGGACGACCGCCGCTTCCAATGGCTCGGTCAATGCCATGCTAGACAGTTTCACGCCTTTTGGCGGAGCGATCCCGATGTTTTTGATGCAGCTGGGGGAGATTATTTTTGGCGGGGTCGGCAGCGGATTGTACGGCATGCTGGCGTTCATTTTATTAGCTGTTTTTATCGCCGGACTATTAGTCGGCCGGACGCCGGAGTATTTAGGTAAAAAAATCGACGCCTTTGACATCAAAATGGCGAGCTTAGTTATTTTGACGCCCTTGATGCTGACGCTTTTTGGCGCGATGGCGCTAGTCCTGCATCCCGATGTTTTAGGTTGGCTGACCAATCGCGGGCCTCATGCGTTTAGCGAGCTGCTTTATGGAGCTACCTCATTGGGCAATAATAACGGCAGTGCCTTTGGCGGGTTATTGGCGGATACGACTTATTTGAATCTAGTCGGCAGTCTCATGATGTGGATTTCAAGATTTTTACCGATTGTCGCCATTTTATTACTGGCGGAGAACATGGGAGGCAAGAAACGAGCGGCGTTAAGCTCCGGTACCTTATCGACCGTCAGTCCGACCTTTATGTCGATGCTGATCATTGTGATTTTAGTGATCGGTGCCTTGAGCTTTTTACCAGCGATGGCGTTAGGACCGATCGCCGAATTTTTCACAGTCAAGTAGAGGGAGCGAATAGAAATGAAAAAAATTTATTTGTGGGCAGCGAAGCAGGCATTTAGAAAATTAGACCCGCGTCAACAAATTAGAAATCCTGTTATGTTTGTGGTCTATCTAGGCGCACTCGTGACGACGATCTTATGTTTTTACCAGACAGGCGTACCTTTAGGGTTCAGTCTATCGGTCACCGTTTTTTTATGGCTGACGCTGTTATTCGCCAACTTTGCGGAGGCGGTGGCAGAAGGCCGGGGAAGGGCTCAGGCGGACAGCTTGAAGCAAGCGAAGAAAGAAGTCATGACCTATATGATCACGCAGCTTTCGGACATTAAAGAGGAAAACTTCACGGAGCTGCGTTCTTCAGATTTGAAGCGAGGGGACCTCGTCTATGTTCGCTCTGGCGAACAGATTCCTGCCGACGGTGACGTTATTGAAGGCGCGGCTTCGGTGGATGAAAGTGCCATTACAGGGGAATCCGCTCCGGTGATCCGAGAATCTGGTGGGGACCGCAGTGCCGTCACCGGTGGAACGACGGTTGTTTCTGATTATTTGGTGATTCGCGTAACCTCTGAAAATGGACATTCCTTTTTAGATAAAATGATCGCGATGGTCGAAGGAACCCAGCGGAAAAAGACGCCCAATGAAATCGGATTGCAGATTTTTCTGATTACCTTGACGATCATTTTTCTTACGGTTTCTATCACGCTCGTCCCTTTCACCGAGTTTAGCAGTCAGCTTTCTGGTAAGGGTAATGCGTTGTCGTTGATCATCGTGATTGCGTTGCTGATTTGTTTGGCGCCGACAACGATTGGAGCATTGATCTCGTCTATCGGGATCGCCGGCATGAGTCGTTTGACGAAGGAGAATGTTATCGCCATGAGCGGCCGAGCGATCGAAGCAGCGGGCGACGTGGATGTGCTTTTACTGGACAAAACAGGAACCATCACTTTGGGGAATCGCCGAGCCAGCGAATTTTTACCCGTGAATGGGATCAGCGAAAAAGCGTTAGGTGACGCCGCACAATTATCGTCATTGGCAGATGAGACGGCGGAGGGCCGCAGTATCGTGATCTTAGCAAAGGAACGATTTGATTTGCGGGAACGAGAATTTCAACAGACGGAAGTTAAATTTATTGATTTTAGCGCAAAGACCCGTATGAGCGGGATCGACTACCGTGGCGATGAAATTCGTAAAGGTGCCGCGGATACTATAAAAAAATATGTACTTAGTCAAGGTGGAAATTATCCAGCAGAATGTGACGAAATCGTTGCTAAAATCGCTCGTGCCGGTGGGACGCCTCTTGTGGTCATCAAGAATCAGCAAGTAATGGGTGTTGTCTATTTGAAAGATATCGTCAAAAATGGCGTAAAGGAAAAATTCTCGGATATGCGAAAAATGGGCATCAAAACAATCATGATCACCGGAGATAATCCTTTGACTGCCGCAGCGATCGCGGCTGAAGCGGGGGTCGATGATTTTCTAGCTGAAGCGACGCCGGAAAATAAAATGGATCTAATTCGCCAATACCAAGAGAAGGGTCATTTGGTCGCGATGACTGGCGATGGGACCAACGATGCTCCCGCGTTAGCCCAGGCTGACGTAGCAATGGCGATGAATACGGGGACCCAAGCGGCCAAAGAAGCAGGCAATATGATTGATCTGGATTCAAGTCCGACGAAATTATTGCAGGTCGTTCGTATCGGTAAGCAGCTGTTGATGACTCGCGGGGCGCTGACGACCTTCAGTATCGCCAATGACATCGCGAAATATTTCGCGGTCATTCCGGTATTATTTTACGGCATCTATCCGCAGCTAGAGCGGTTGAATATTATGGCGTTAGGCAGTCCCTTGACCGCGATTCTTTCGGCGGTAATCTATAATGCGCTGGTGATCGTCGCCTTGATTCCTTTAGCGTTAAAAGGGGTGGCCTATAAAGAAAAACCCGCCAGCCAGATTTTACGTCATAATTTACTGATTTATGGTTTGGGTGGGATTATTGCGCCCTTTATCTTTATCAAAGTGATCGACCTACTTCTGTCACTGATTATTTTATAGGAGGAATAGACGATGAAAAAAAGTATCGCCAGCAGCTTGCGTTTTCTATTGTTAAGCATATTGGTTTTCGGCGGGCTTTATACCGCGTTGGTAACTGGTTTAGGACAATTATTTTTTCCTCAAGAAGCCAATGGCAGTCAGATAATTGTCAAAGGAAAGACTGTTGGTTCAAAGTTGATTGGTCAGGAATTTGATCAGCCGCGTTATTTTTCTGGTAGACCGGAAAAAGTCAGCCAGCTTTCGCCGGTTTCTACAGAACAAGGGAAAAAAGTTGCGGATCGAACCAAGCAGCAATTGCAAGAAAATCCCACTGAAAAACAAGTGCCCAATGATTTAGTCACGGCTTCAGCCAGTGGGGTCGATCCCGATATCAGTGTAGCAGCGGCGGAATTTCAAGCCAATCGGATCGCCAAGGAGCGTCAGACGAATCCTGGCAAGATCCATGCTATAATAGAAAAAAATAGCCAGAAGGACTGGTTTTCACAGCGGCGTTTCGTGAATGTCTTAGCCTTGAATTTGGCTTTGGACCGCGCAATGCCAATAAAATAGCTTTTTACGATTCTCTAGTCAGTGGTGGTTAGAGAATCGTTCTATATAGGTAGAAAATAAGCAGAAAAGAGGGATCAACAGAATGGATGGGAAGGAACAACAAGCGGACCGCGCACCATCCGGTGACGGCACTCGCGGCAAGCTGCGGGTCTTTTTCGGTTTTGCTGCGGGAGTGGGAAAAACGTACGGGATGCTGTCAGAAGCCCATGAGCTTTTATTAATGGGAAAAAATGTCGTGGTAGGCTATATCGAGCCTCACGATCGACCGGAGACGAATTGTTTGCTGGCCGGCTTGCCTCAGATTCCACCTAAAGAAATCCCGTATAAGCAGATTTTATTAGCTGAACCAGATATAGATGAAATCATTCGTCAAGCTCCTGAAATCGTTTTGATCGACGAGCTGGCCCATACCAATGCGGAAGGCTCTCGTAATCGAAAAAGATATCAGGATATCGAAGAGCTGCTTCACGCGGGAATCGATGTTTTTACAACCGTCAATGTTCAGCACATTGAAAGCTTGAATGACATCGTGGAAGAAGTTACTGGTATCGAGGTGAAGGAGACGGTCCCCGATACTTTTTTTCAGCAGGCGACTTTGAAAGTGATCGATGTCGAGCCGGATGAATTGATCTCTCGGCTAGAGCAGGGAAAAATCTATTCAGATGTCAATGCGCAGCGAGCATTACAGAATTTTTTTATCCCACAAAAGCTTGACCAGCTGCGAGGCTTAGCGATTCAACGAGCCTCTGACCATATCAATCGCTTCAGCGGAAAGACGATCCGAATTCAAAGTAAGTTGCTGACTATCGTAGACAATGGGTTTCCCCGAATGACAGAAAAATGTCTCCGTTGGACCGCCCGACTAGCACAAGGTTTAGGCGCCGAATGGATGGTGATCCAGATTCGTTCCCAAGAATTGCCGATGACGAAGATACCTTTGGCTGAGAAGCTGGGGGCGGAGGTGATCAGCATTGAAGAGGACGGCAGTTTTGAAACCATTGTTGAGTATGCCAAAATGACTGGCATCACGGATATTATTATGGGGAAAAATTTGCAGCAGCCGTGGTATGAAAAAATGTTTGCTGAAGACTTAGAGGATCGGCTGTTGAAACGTTTGGCAGATACCGAGCTGCATCTGATCCCTTTTCAAGAAGTGAAAACATCTTTCGGGTTTAGAACCCATAAAGTAATCGAAGGCGGCGGAAAGGATCTGGTGATCGCTTTAGGCGGTGTGTTTTTAGCGACGCTTGTGACGGAATTGATGCAATACTTGCATGTTGGTGATCAAAATCTGATGCTGATGTATATTTTTTTCATTTTGCTAGTGGCTCGTGTGACTTCGGGTTATTTTTGGAGCGCGTTGGCGTCGATTTTAAGTGTCTTGTCTTTTAACTGGTTTTTCGTCGAACCGTTGTATTCTTTGACTGTTTATAAGCAGGGCTATCCCTTTACTCTTGTGATCATGTGCGTTGTGGCGATCATGATCAGCAATTTGATGGTTCGCCTAAAAAAACAAGCGGAGAAGGCAATGGAAAAGGAACATCAAATGGAGATTCTCCATGAATTGAACAAACAATATGTTCTGGCCGAGAGCCGTCAGCAGATTTTTGAGATCAGCTCTACGTATCTAGCGCGACTGCTAGAGCGGGAGGTAGTGCTGTTTGATTCTAAAGGACAGGTTAAAAGCGTTCATTTTCCGGCGGGGCAAAGCTCCTACCTTAACAGCAAGGAAGAAGCAGCTGTGGCTTTTTGGACTGCCAAAAATCAGATGGAGGCAGGCAATGGAACAGATACATTAGTTGGCGCGAAAGGCTTTTATCTGCCAGTGATTGCCAGCGGCAAAACGTTAGCAGTGCTGGGGATTCAGCGTAGCATTCAGCGTGAGTTGGAAAATGATCAGTTGAATTATTTGAAACTGGTCTTGACTCAAATGGCGGCGATTTTGGAACAGACGGATTTGAAAAATGAAAAGGAAAAAATCGAGTTAGAGAATGAACGAGAAAAGGTCCGCAGTAATTTACTGCGGGCAGTCTCACATGATCTGCGCAGTCCCTTGACTGCGATCTCTGGAATCGCGGAGACGTTAGAGAACACTACTGATCTGAAAAAAGCCACTCAAAAAAAATTACTGAAAGATATCCAAAGTGAAGCGCAATGGCTGATTCGCATGGTAGAAAATCTATTGTCGATCACTCGAATCAATATGGATACTAGGAAGGTGGAAAAAAGCGCCGAACCAGTGGAAGAGATCATTGAGGCGGTCTATGACCATTTGAAAAAGGTTTATCCTGAGCGACAGGTTGAGGTGACGTTGCCGAAAGACATGATTTTTGTCCAAGTCGATCCAATTTTGATTGAACAGGCGTTGTTTAATTTAGTAGAAAACGCGCTGCGTCATGGTCAACAAGACCAGCCAGTGTCATTAGGTGTTTATCAAGCAGCGGGGCAAACGATTTTTCAAGTGGAGAATCAGGGCGAGATCCCGTTGAAGCAGTTCCAAAAAATCCAAAATAATCTGGCCAGCACTAGTGAAGTGCCGGTGGATTCAAAAAATGGGTTAGGGATCGGCTTGAGTATCGTTAAAACAATCATTCACGCTCATAATGGAAAAATGGAAATGATCGTCGCTGATGGTCGGACGATCGCAAAATTGTATTTGAAGTAACTGAAATAGCGAGGGAGACGGATGGAAAAAACAATTTTATTGATTGAGGATGATCCGAATATTACTGACTTCATGGAGGTAATTTTCCAGCAGGAGCGGTACCAGCTGGCGGTCGCAGCCAACGGAATGGAGGCGCTAAATGCCTTTCAAACCACCTCATTTGATCTGGTGCTGCTGGACTTAGGACTGCCGGATATTGACGGGATCGATCTGTTGAAAATTTTGCGTAAGCGAATGAGGCTGCCAATCATTATTATTTCGGCTCGTAAAAATGAAAATGAGAAGGTAAAGGCCTTGGACCTTGGAGCAGACGACTATGTCACAAAGCCTTTTGGTACCGGCGAACTGCTGGCTCGCATTCGCACGGCGTTACGGCATCAAGATACGAATGTTGATCAGCAGGCAGTGATTGAAAATAAGGATTTGAAGATCGATTTTGATAAGCAACTAGTTTATAAAGAAGGTCATGAGATTCATCTCACCAAAAATGAGTATCGCATCTTAGCGTTGATGTTTAAACAGCTAGGCAAGGTCGTGACCTATCAGACCTTGATGACAGAAGTATGGGGTCCTTACAGTGATGATTCCCAGACGTTGCGGGTGAATATGTCGAATATCCGCAAAAAAATCGAAATCAATACGTTGAAGCCAGAGTATTTGATCACCGAGATCGGTGTCGGCTATCGACTTCGAGATCATCGTTTAGAATAAAATAAATAATTTTTTACGATGATTATAGACAGCTGAAAAATCCCCTTCAAGCCGAATAGTTAGAATTACTCACGCCGATTGTAAAATTAAGCTAGACAACTAAAAAAGCCATTTGTGCTACACTCAAAATAGTTCTGACCAAAGAATTATAAGGAGTGAGTACAAATGACCTATACCCATCTTACAACGGATGAAC
>NZ_BAAFRV010000028.1:0-14654 GCF_045862035.1 Enterococcus hailinensis
AAGTTCATCCGTTGTAAGATGGGTATAGGTCATTTGTACTCACTCCTTATAATTCTTTGGTCAGAACTATTTTGAGTGTAGCACAAATGGCTTTTTTAGTTGTCTAGCTTAATTTTACAATCGGCGTTATTAAAAATCAGCGCAATACCTAGAATTAACAGTAAGAAAAATGGTAGATTAATCACCAGATTTCCAATACTGTTAGTAGTCCTTTTCTTCATTAACTAAACTCCCAGTAATGGTGCCGGGTCAATAAAACCAGTCCAATTTGGACTAGTGCTTATACTAAAATGTAAGTGTACACCTGTTGAATTACCTGTGGTCCCCATAATCCCAATTGTTTGACCTGCGCTTACGGATTGTCCAACAGAAGCAACAAAACTACTCATGTGTAAATAATAAGAATAGTATCCATCACCATGATCGATAATAATGTAATTGCCTGCTGATCCATCGAACGAAGATTGTACTACCGTTCCTGCTCTTGAGGCCATAATTGGTGTGCTCGAAGTTCCTCCCATATCCAAGCCACTATGAAATGTACCTGAGAATCCTGTAGGATCATAACGATTTCCAAAAGGACTGGTCACTATAATATTTGACACTGGTGCTCTCCAACTAGACTCTTTTGAAGGATCATTAACATCAGTGACAGTTTGTTCTTTAGAAGAATCTACAGTTTGTTCACTCTTAGTATCATCTAAAGGTGTTGGCGTTTCATTTTGTTGGATTGGAGGTACAGGTACAAACGATTCTTCCGAATTGTGTTCAGTTTCTTGATTTTTCGCTTCTGATTCAGTTTTTTCTTCTTCTAAAGTGATCGATTCTTCCTGTTTTGTCTCATTTACTTTAGCATCGTTTTCTTCTGTTTCTACTTTTTCAAGAATTTCAGTACTTTGCTGTTTCTTATTATTTTCAGCATCCTGAGCTTTCCTTAACGCTTCGGCTTCTTGAGCTTTTATTATCAACTCAGCTTCAGTTTGTTTCCTTTTTTCTTCTTCAAGAGCCTTCAATTCCTCTTCTTTCTTTTTCTCAGCTTCAATTTTTTGATTTTCGAATTTTTCTTTCTCTGATGTTTCAGTTGCTAAGTTAGAAGATATTTCATTTATCTGTACATTCTGTTCAAGCTTTGCGTTTGCGAGGGCGACTTCCTTTTCCCCGAGTGACTGAGTCTTTTCTTCAGCTTCCTTTAATTTCTTTTCTTCAGTATTTTTTAACGTTTCCAGATTTTTTTTGTCTTCAATCTGTACTTGCATAGTCTCATTATTAGCGTTAAGAAGTTTTGTCATTCCTACAGTTGTATTAACAACATCGGATAGAGATTCTGAGTTGAAGAGTATTGATACAATTGAATCTCTTCCTTGATTAGTTTGAACACTTCTAGCCTGTTTTACAATTTGATCGTTTCTTCGAGTAATCTTTTTTTCAAGATTACTGATGTTAGTTCTCAAACTATTTAATTTTTTTTCAGTATTATTCTTATCATTTAAAACTACTTGATATTCTTTTTCTAATTGCTCTATTTGATTGTTTAAGTCTGTTAAATTGCTTTTTGCACTTTTTTGTTTGTTAATAATGTTTTCAATGCGTCCGCTTTTATCTTGAATTTTCTCATCGATCGTTTGTGCGGAAGCAATGATACTTCTATTGATTAACAATGACAGCATAAGACTTGATACAAAAATAATTTTTTTGTTCAAACCTGTCTTTCACTTCCTTTCTAACCTTTGTATTATCCTCTAAATTTATATAAATTCATATATTACCCCCTTTTTGAATAGATACTTTATAGCTTTTCTATTTTTTGAATTGAATAGACGTTACCACTCTTCAAGTTCTTAAACTCAAAAACGTTCATTCAATCTTTTATTAATGTAAATGTATATTATGGAGATTTTATGTAGTATAGTTCTTTGACATATAAGTGTTCATTCTAGTTTAAATTTCACATCGCTTGGGCATTAAAACTTATATCTAGATATTGAATTAATTTAAGTCTCTACGAACGACTATCATGAAAAAAACTGTAAAGAAACTACGATTTATTTGTAGTCTCTTCACAGTTTGTGTATTTATTTACGACAGATGCTAAATTTTATCGAAATTACAGTATGTTTCAAATATATGTCCAGATTTTTTCCTGATAATTCTTCATTAATTATTGTTCTCTTTGAGTTCATCTTCAGTCACCCACATGTGATTTTTGACCTCTTTATCACCATTTGTCGGTGTATAATCGACGACATAAACGGTTCCCTCAATAGCTCTTTCTATATGAGCATCCGCTCCATTCATGCCTTTCATATGATCCGCGTTCAAAATAACAGGATCACCTTTCTTAGCGGTAGTTGAAGAGTTTTTTAGTTCTTCTTGAACAACCCATTTATGATTTTTCACCACTTCGCCACCTGTTGTTGGTTGATAGCTTACTTCATATATAGTAGTACTATATGCACCCACCACTTTAGCTTTGGCGCCCTTCATTCCTTCCATATGGTCACTTAATAGTATGACATTGCTTCCCACTGGGAATTTTGGATTTACCGCATCTTTCATATTCGTAGGGATCATACCATTGTGATTCATTTCTTCCATATTGCTAGTTGATGAAGTCTTTTCCGTGCTAGACTTACTAGATTGAGAAGTATTACTTTGACTACTACAAGCACTAAAAATTAAAAGCATTCCTAAACTTATAAAAATTAATTTTAACATTTTTTTCATATCTATATTTCCTCCTTAGATAGTTTATATATTAATGATCTCTGATATTGATAAATCTTGTAATTCTCGTTTTATAGTATGCATCGATAATTCGTTCCTCGAATAAATTTCTACTGAATTTGATGAAATATCCAAGTGAACCTTTTCAACATCATCTAAAGAAACTAATCGGAAAAACACTTTTTTTGCCCAACATTCACATTGCAATTTAGCAATCTTCAATTTCTTTTGAAACAAGATAAGCTCTCCTTTCATTTACTGTCTGAAGGCAATTTTATACTAAACTTTGTTCCTAATCCTAAATTACTTTTTACTTCAATAGTCCCGTTATGCGCTTCAACAATACTTTTTACAATTGCAAGACCTATACCTTGACCTCCCAAACTACTGCTTCTAGATGGGTCAGCCATATAAAAGCGGTCGAATATATGGAATTGTTGATCCTTTTCAAGACCTATACCGTTATCTTCAATTGATAGAAGTATATTATTTTTATCGCTAGTTATAGAAAAATCGATTCTTCCTTCTTTCTGAGTAAATTTAATTGCGTTACTTAAAAGATTTGTTAATACTTGACTCATCTTATCTTTATCGGCTGAAACTACTGGTCTTTCTCCATGAATTTTAACAGATATATTTTTTTCGCTAATTTTACTTGTGAAATTTTCTATTACTGATTCTACTAGTTTATACAAATCAACATCAGTTTTTTTTAAGTGATCATAGTTGGTTTCTATTTTATTAATCAGTTCAATATTCCTTATCAAACGAGTTAATCTATCTATTTCATCATAACAAGATTGTAAACGTTCTGGTGTTATTTTCCAAACACCATCTATCATTCCTTCAATATTTCCTTTTAAGGTAGTTAGTGGAGTCCGCAATTCGTGTGAGATATCTGTGGTCAATCTCTTACGAAGGCTATCTTGCTTTTCTAATTGATTACTTAAATCATTTAGTGAATCAATTAATGAGTTAATCTCAATAATTGAAGTTTCTTGAGGAATTTTTTGTGCGTATTCTCCGCGTGTTAATTTATGAGTAAAGTCACTCACATGTTTCAATGGCAATCCTAATCTAGTAGCTATCCATGATGCAAGTATTATGGATACTACAAGAGCTGAAAAAGCAACATACATTAAGCTTTGCTTCATACTAGAAATGAACATGGCATCATGTTCTGTATAGGCATATGGACCAAGATAATAAAATGTTACCCAGCCAAATTCCCTACCATCGTTCACTAATTTCTTTTTATCTTCTATTGTTTCATCTAGTTCGACACTTTTTTTCTGTGAAACCTTTTCAGCGTTTCTTTTTAATTTTGATCGAGCTATTTCTAAATCTTTTCCTTGAAGTTGCCATACTATCTTTCCCTGTGTATCTTCAATCGAAAAATAGAAGTTGTTCTCTAATGCTTTTGCAGAAAGAGCAGAGATTTCTTCGTTATTCCATGCACCATTACTATTTTCCCATAATAGATCGATGGTATTTACATATTGTTTCAACAAATCTTCTTGTCGTTCGTTCACATACTTACTAAAATGGTTATTTGTCAATCCTAATGTAATCAAGCTGAGTGAGCCTATGATTAATGTCGCAATGACTAAGAAAGAAATTATTAATTGAGTACGAATTGTTCTTTTTTTCATTGAAGATATCCAAATCTATAGCCAGTTCCATGTACTGTAAGTATGTAATTAGGGGACTTAGGATCAGCTTCGATTTTATGTCTTAAATTTTTAATATGAGAATCAATACTTCTGTCTAACCCATCAAATTCTATACCTTTTACTTTTTCGATTAAATCTCCTCTAGAAAACACTTTATTTGGTGTTGACACTAAAGCATGTAAAATATCAAACTCTGTTGTTGTGAGATTCAATTCTATTTGATGTAAAAAAACTTGTCGACTTTCTGGATATATCAATAATTTTCCATTATTTGCACTAAGCTTATTGGGGTTAGCTAAGGTCTCGGTTCTACGTAAAACAGTTTGTATTCTCGCAACTAATTCTTTAGGGCTAAATGGTTTTACCATATAATCATCTGCACCCAGCTTAAGTCCAGTAAGAATATCTTCTTCGTCGGACTTTGCCGTTAACATAATTATTGGCACATTTGAGCTCTCCCTAATTTTTCTACATACAGTTAATCCATCAGTATCTGGTAACATTAAATCTAATACAATTAAATCAGGATTCACCTTTTCAAATTTTTCCAATGCCGTAGAACCATTTAATGCTTTAAACACTGAGAATTTATTTGCGACTAGATAAGCATCAATAATCTCTAATATCTTGGCTTCATCATCTACAATAAGAATTTTCATAGGTACTCTCCCTTTTTCATTAATTATCTGACTTCCATCTGTCCCATCATTCCATATTCTTCATGTTCTAGTATGTGACAATGATACATGAAAGTTCCCGCATGATCGAATCTTACAAGCAGTTCTACTCTTTCTTCTGGATTCACTAATACCGTATCTTTCCAGCCATTCTCGTTTGAACGTAGTTGTTTACCATTTCTAGAAATAATTTGAAATTGAACACCATGAATATGAAATGGATGAGCCATTTCCCCCATCATACTAGAATAATTATTTACTTCCCAGATTTCTTGTTCGTTCAATTTTTTATACAAATCTATCCTGTTCATATCAAATTGTTTATTATTGATATTTACCATGTGAGACATACCCTTTAGGTTAATTATTTGTCTGTTTAAACCTTCTAAGCTCTTTTCATCAATTGTATTTATATCGTTAAGCTTTTTAGAAGGAATAAAAGTTGTATCTGTTTTTCTGCCTCTAATTCTCATATTCAATGCTACTGAATCGTTTGCCAAGAGCTTAATTGTATCGCCATTATTATATTTTTTTGTATCTACTAAAATCTCTGCCCTTTCTCCTGGTGATAATGTCAAAGAGTTTAGCTTAACTGGAGTATTAAGAAAACCACCATCTGTAGCTACTTGATAAAATGGTTCATTACTATCCAAAGAAAAAGTGAATGTTCTAGAATTAGATCCACTGACAATTCGATATCTCATCCATCGATTATTTACTTCAACATATGGATTAATAGTTCCATTCGTAAGTAATGTATCACCTTGAGTCCCATCAGAGTTGTAATCATTTTCATAATCTATTTGGTTATCCGCTTTAAAGGACTTATCTTGAACTATCAGAGGGATATCATCTATTCCATAGTTCTCAGGGAGATTCAAAGATTTTGAATTTTCGTCCTCAACGTACATTAATCCAGCCAACCCTTTATATACCTGGGAGGCTGTTTCGCCTTCAGGATGTGGATGAAACCAAAGTGTTGAGGCTTCTTGCTTAACTTCAAAAGTCACTGACTTTTTTTCACCTGATTCAATAGTCTGATGGGGACCACCATCAACGTCAGAAGGAATTTTTAGCCCATGCCAATGGAAAGATGTTCTAGAAGCCAATTGATTAGTCGTATTAATTGTCACTTTTTGTCCCTTCTTCATTCTTAATACTGGGCCCAAGAATTCCCCATTGTATCCGAGAGTTTCCGTTTTTTCCCCATCCTTAATTTGAAACTCACCTTCTCTTGCCACAATATCATATGTAATTTCTTCTTCATTTTGAGACGAGGTTTCGAGCACAGGAGGAATGAGCAACTGTCTTTCCGATTGTTTTGAAGGCTTTAAATCCAAATTCTGCTCATTTCCCATCATACCACTCATCATATTATTGTTTCTTTCGCCACTTTTTTCAACTTTTTGGATCGATTGCTCTGTATAATTTCTTGTATATTTTTTATAAATAAATATACTTCCCACAGCACCTATTAAAATCGCTGAGAGGATAATTAAAATCCATTTTTTCTTAATATTCTTCATAAAATCGCTCCTTATTGTATTCATTAATAACATAAGCAAAAGATGTGGAGATTTCATGTTATCATCTCCACATCTTTTGTATTGTCATTCTGTAATTTCTTTAATTGCTGAATATTTTGTTTCCTTTAGTAATTGATTAATCATCATCACCGATTTCTTTGTATCGGTTCTGAAAGTCGCTGTTCCGTTTTCTACATTCACTTGTTCCACTATAATTGAATTGTCCAATTCTAGTGCATTCAGAACTGTAGAAGCACATCCTGAACATTTCATCCCATCAATCGCTACTGTTTGCATATATTTTTTCATATTAGTTCCTTCTTTCCAATTTTAGGCTTAAATTTCTTTAAACGAAGAGCATTTAATAGTACTGAAACCGAACTAAAACTCATTGCTGCTCCTGCAATAATCGGACTTAATAAAGGGCCTCCAAAGATGTATAAGATACCCATTGCAACTGGAACACCTAAAATATTATAAGCAAAAGCCCAAAAAAGATTCTCTTGTATATTCAGAATCGTTTTTTTACTTAATTCTATGGCAATAGGTACAAGTTGAAGATCATCCTTCATGAGAATTATATCTGCAGATTCCATTGCAATATCAGTACCTGACCCAATGGCAATACCTATATCGGCTTGAGCAAGTGCCGGTGCATCATTTATTCCATCACCAACCATTGCTACTTTACTTTCATTTTTTTGATAAGTTTTCACATGTCGAGCTTTATCTTGCGGTAATACTTCACTGATAACCTCTTCAATACCTACCTGTCGAGCAATTGCTTGTGCTGTACGTTTATTATCACCAGTAAGCATGATCACTTTAATACCTAAGCTTTTTAAATGTTGAATGGCTAGAGAACTTGTTTTCTTAACCGTATCGGCGACTGCAATCACTCCCAAAAAGGTTTGATCATTTGAAATAAACATCGGTGTTTTTCCTTCCGAAGCCAATTCGTCTGAGACTGCTTTTAATTTACTAATATCAATATTATTCTCTATAAAGTATTTTTCATTTCCCAATCTTATATCTAATCCATTAATGGTTGCCCTGATCCCTAACCCTGATAAAGCTTCAAATTCAGTAGGTTGAATTAAATCAATATTGTATTTCTCCGCTTCAGATACGATGGCCTCTCCTAATGGATGCTCAGAGCCTTTTTCAGCCGAAGCAGCTAATAATAAAAGAAATTTTTCATCTAAATTTTCAGCAGCCACTATATCAGTAACAACTGGTTTTCCCTCAGTTATGGTTCCTGTTTTATCAAAAATTATAGTTTGTAATTTATGCGTTGTTTCTAAGGCCTCACCACTTTTTATTAATATCCCATTCTCTGCTCCTTTCCCTGTACCGACCATAATTGCTGTTGGAGTTGCTAATCCTAACGCACAAGGACATGCAATAACTAATACAGAAATTAAAATAGTTAATGAAAAAAGAATGCTTTGTCCTGAAATAAACCATAGCAGGCTAGATAATATTGCAACAATGATAATTATCGGAACAAAGTAGCTTGAAATAATATCAGCTAATTTGGCTATCGGAGCTTTTGAAGTTTGAGCATCTTCTACTAACTTAATAATTTGAGCCAAAGTCGTATCTTTACCAACATGAGTAGCCTCATAGCGAATAAGACCATTTTTATTAATACTAGAACCGATCACCTTGTCCCCAATTTTTTTTTCAACTGGAATACTTTCACCCGTTAGCATTGATTCATCTATTGAAGTTTGTCCGGTAATCACTACACCATCAACAGGTAAACGTTCCCCAGGTTTGGTACTAACTATATCCCCAACTAGAACCGCTTCGATCGGAATTGTCAGCTCTTTTTCATCTCTAACAACCGTGGCTGTTTTAGGTGCCAAACCCATAAGTTTTTTTATTGCTTCTGAAGTTCTTCCTTTTGTTACTAACTCCAAATATTTTCCTAAGGTAATCAATGTTAGGATTACAGCTGCTGCCTCAAAGTAAAGTTCATTCGTATATGTGTAGTCACCACCGATAATTTTGAAAGTAGCAAAAATTCCGTATAGAAAAGCTGCACTTGTACCTAAAGCTATCAATGTATCCATATTAGGATGCTTTCTTATTAGTGAAGTAAATCCTGTTTTATAGTAATTACTACTAACAAAAATAACAGGTATTGTAAATACTAATTGCACTATAGCGAACAATATTGGATTTATCATGGGATTAATTATTCTCGGGAGAGGCATATTAAGCATATGTCCACCGGCGATATATAGAACTGGAACTGTAAATATTAAAGATACGAGAAAACGTCGCCAAAGATTCTCTAATTCCCTTTCTTTTTTGGATTCTTGATCATTATTTTCTGTAAGTGAGTACAATTTGTAACCAAGTTTTGTAACCACTTCATTGACTCTGCTGATAGCTGATGGATCAGTGGCTGAAATTGATAATGTTTCCGTCGCAAAATTTACATTTGCATATTGTACATTTTCAATAAGTTTTGTGGCTGCTTCAATTCTATTTGCACAGGAAACACAACTCATTCCACTTATTCCAAAATTTGCTATTTCAGTTTGATTTCTAAGTTCAGCTTCATATCCAATCAGTTTTATCGTATCAATAATAATTTGATCATCTACTCTATTCTCATCAAATTCAACTTTTAAAACCTCTGTGGCATGATTAACACTAGCCGTATTTACACCAGGTAAATCTTTTATGTTTTTCTCTATTGTCAATGCACAACTTGTACATGTCATTCCGTAAATATTATATTTTGTTATCATTAGAACCTCCATTATCATTCGAATTGATTAGTCTCACTAGATGATTGTTTATTTCTGTAATGCTCTCTTTATCAAATCCTGAAAGAATTCTCTCAAATTCCATTTGTAAAAAATCTTGTTTAGTTATCGTCGATGTATAACAACGTTGGCTTTTTATTATGTCGTAGGTAATTACCTTTTTATCTAAAAGTCTCCTAATTAGTGTTTTTGAAGTTGAAGGATGCCAATTATTACAAGCTTTCATTTCGTGGACTATTAATCTGCTAGAAGCTGGTTCATGTCTCCATATAAATTTAAGTACGTCTAATTCACAATTAGACACTTGAATCTTGTACTTAGACATTATTTTTCCTCCTTTTCAAATATCTTCATAAAGAATGTTCAATTTATTTCACCAAATTCTTTTCTACTAAAGTAATTAGGTATTATCGACAATAATAAGATGCTTATCGAAATAATTAATAGAAAGCAAAAAAGAAAAAAATTTTCCGGTAGGAAAAGAATAATTGGATCTGTCTGATAATTGAATATCCAATCAGTATTTGTAAAAAATAATCTATGAAAAATTATGAATGCTTTTTCAAAGAGAAGCACCGCCAGAATACTAAACGCTGTAACAAAGAGTCGTATCTTCTTACTCTTCCTTTTAACGTCTCCTTGAAATAGCAGTTTTTTCCGTTTTTGCCAAAAAAGAGCAATACTGGAAGATATGAGGAAAAAATAATTAAGTTGAAATAAATATTTCACATCCTTAAAATGGTTTTCTCCCTTGTTTGAAAAATATAAGTTATCAAAAATTAATTTTCGCTGAAAGGGATTGTTTAAATAGCTCATCAAATTACTAAAATCTTCATTTACTTGATTTTTGGTCCAAATTTCAAAATTCGAATTATCTTGAAAAAATAAATTTAATTTGAGTAATCCTGGAAAATTAATGGTTAAAGCAATGCTCATAGTCAAAGTAAAGATGACCAATGTTAAATAGATTAAAAGATTATTCAATTTGTTATTCGTAACCATAAGTCCCCTCCTTGCAATAAGCATAAAATAGGTTTATGTAGAAAATATGTATATCTAATTCGGTAACTATTAAAAAAATTCTACATAAAAATTCCATATTCAGTTGATATATTCATGGCAACTCAACAGGGAAAGGAGGAAAAAGAGTTGCTAACACCTTACAACAGAATATTTTTGTCTTTTGGACCTTTTACAATTTACTGGTACGCTATTTTTATCGTAACTGGAATAACAATAGGCTTCGTATTAGCTGATATGAAGGCTAGGAAAATCGGCTTACCGAAAGATACGATAACTGATTTACTGCTATATGGACTACCTATATCAATAATATCGGCCAGATTATATTATGTAATCTTCGAAATGGATTCTTATATCAGTAATCCAATAAGCATAATCAAAATTTGGGAAGGCGGACTCGCTATTCACGGTGGGTTGATAGGTGCTGTTATCACCGGAGTCATTTATTGTAATAAAAAGAAATTGTCTTTTTGGTTGGTAGCTGATGTTGTTGCTCCAAGTATAGTTATTGGTCAAATTATTGGTCGATGGGGCAATTTTATGAATCAGGAAGCGTACGGAAATATTGTAAGTAGAAGTTTTTTACAGAGTTTGCGTTTACCTGACTTTATAATTAATCAAATGTTCATTGATGGTGCATATCGACAACCTACATTTCTTTACGAGTCATTATGGAATGTTGGTGTGCTGATCATATTAATACTATTAAGTAGGCAAAAAAAATTCACTGGTCAAATTTTTCTGACGTACATCATGTTATACTCTGTCGGTAGATTTTGGATAGAGGGTCTGCGAACAGACAGCTTGATGCTTACTCCAAATTTAAGAGTTGCCCAAATACTTTCTGTCATACTGCTCGTTGTATCAACATGTACTTACGTTTATTTTAAAAATATTAGGGAGGAAAATATACATGGAAAGATTAATTAATTTATTACCGCTTCTGTTATTACTAATTTGTCCTATCTCAATGATGTTCATGCATAAAGGACACAATCATGGAGGGCATAGTCATAATGATAATTCGACACATAGTAAAACGGAGCATGAACTAGAAGTATTAAAAAAGCAAACTGAACAATTAAAAGCAGAAGTATCTAATTTAAAGAACTTAGTTAAGGAGAGGGTTTAATGCAGTGGTTACTATTTTTACTTTGCCCTATCATGATGATTATTATGATGAGAGGAATGCATTCGGGACATCAAAATGAAAATGACAATCCTGTGATGAAAAAGGAACTAGAAGATTTGAAAGCTCAAAATGAAATATTAGGAAATGAACTAAGTGATTTAAAATCTAAGCTAAAATAAAAAATGAATTTATAGTACAGCCTCAAATACATGTTTGAGGCTGTATTTTCTAAATCAAAATTTGAGAAGTCAATTATTTGACAATAAAAAATAATTTGGTAAGATTTAATTATACAAACCGTTTACAAATGTAAACATAAAATATTTTTTAAAGGAGGAATTTATATGCCAAGCAACGATCACCAAAGTGTTCATAATCATTCCAATCATGAACATTCAACTCATGCTGATCACGATCACTCTAATCATGAACATATGAATCATGATACTCATAATCATGATTCAATGGATCATTCAATGCACATGGGGAATTTAAAAGTTAAATTTTTTGTTTCTCTTTTTCTATCCATACCTATCATTCTGTTGTCTCCAATGATGGGGGGCAAATTACCTTTCCAACTCACTTTTAATGGATCTGAGTGGATTGTATTATTTTTAGCTTCAGTTTTATTTTTCTACGGTGGTATGCCTTTCTTAAAGGGAGCTAAAATGGAAATAGAAATGAAAAGTCCTGCAATGATGACACTAATTTCTTTAGGTATCTCAGTAGCATACATCTATAGTGTGTATGCTTTTGTTGCTAACAACATACTAAATAAAAATAACCATGTTATGGACTTCTTCTGGGAGCTTGCTACATTAATTCTGATTATGTTACTCGGCCATTGGATAGAAATGAATGCAGTTAGTAACGCTGGAAATGCGCTCCAAAAAATGGCAGAATTATTACCGAACTCTGCAATAATACTTGACGAAACAGGCGCGACTAGAGAAGTTGATTTAAAAGATGTGAAAGTCGGAGATAAGGTATTAGTAAAAGCAGGAGAAAAAGTACCTACTGATGGCGTTATTGTAGCAGGTAAGACAACTGTTAATGAGTCGATGGTGACTGGTGAATCAAAAGAAGTTCAAAAAGAGATTAATGATAATGTTATTGGTGGATCAGTGAATGGATCAGGGATAGTAACCGTAAATGTAACTGGAACAGGAGAATCCGGATATTTATCACAGGTCATGGAATTAGTAAGTAATGCGCAAAAAGAAAAATCCCGGGTAGAATCTTTATCTGATAAAGTCGCTAAACTCTTGTTCTATGTTGCTTTGATTGTAGGTATTAGTACTTTCTTTATCTGGATCATTCTTAAAGGCGATGTAAATATTGCTTTAGAAAGAATGGTAACTGTATTAATTATTGCTTGTCCCCATGCATTGGGACTAGCAATTCCTTTAGTAACCGCGAGATCCACTTCACTTGGGGCTAAGAATGGTCTATTGATAAAGAATCGACAATCATTAGAAGTTGCAAAAAAAGTGGATATAATAATGATGGATAAAACAGGAACTTTAACTGAAGGTAATTTTGCGGTTAATGAGTATATTTCCTTCAATTCCGAGTATAGCAATGAAAAAGTATTGCAATTTATGGCATCGTTAGAAAAAAACTCTAGTCATCCTCTTTCTGTAGGAGTATTAAAAAAAGTAGATGAATTAGAATTGGAGATTCCCAATGCTATAGAAGTAAATAATTTACCTGGTATAGGATTGGAGGGGACCGTGGATGGGGAAGAAGTAAAGATTGTTAGTGTTTCATATTTAAATAGAAACAATATT
The DNA here is from genome assembly GCF_045862035.1 of Enterococcus hailinensis. NCBI lineage: Bacteria > Bacillati > Bacillota > Bacilli > Lactobacillales > Enterococcaceae > Enterococcus > Enterococcus hailinensis. The sequence goes on from NZ_BAAFRV010000028.1 coordinate 13,329, forward strand.
ACTTATGACCAAAAACTGTTCGATAATTTGTCTAATAAAGGCAATTCAATTAGTTTTTTACTTTTGAATGATAAGAACATTGGTTTAGTCGCTCAAGGTGATCAAATCAAATCTGAAGCCAAAATAATGGTGGAAAAATTAAAGAATAAAGGAATCAAACCAGTTATGCTGACGGGTGATAATAAGCAAGTTGCTTCAGTTGTTGCAAAACAATTAGGAATTGAAGACGTTCATGCAGAACTGATGCCGGAAGATAAAGAAAAAATTGTTAAAGAATATGAAGATAACGGCTTGACTGTTATGATGGTGGGTGACGGGGTTAATGATGCACCAAGCTTGGTAAGAGCTAATATTGGAATAGCTATAGGTGCTGGAACCGATGTAGCCATTGATTCAGCAGATGTCATTTTGGTTAAAAGCAATCCTTTTGATATATTGCATTTTCTTTCGTTGGCAAAAAATACTCAAAGAAAAATGGTACAAAATTTATGGTGGGGAGCTGGTTATAATATCTTAGCAATACCACTAGCTGCTGGTATACTAGCTAATTGGGGAATAGTATTGAGTCCAGCTATTGGAGCAATATTTATGTCCCTAAGTACTGTTATCGTAGCGATAAACGCAATGTTACTTAAAATTGATTCAAATAACGATTAATAGGTTGTATAAATGGTTTTCAAGCATACAGGAGTTTGTTTTTCTGTTTATTAACTTATATCAAAATTTATGTTCAAATAATCAGACTTGTAAATCTGCTATCTAAATCAGAAAACGACATACTTGGGCATTTTTGTGTATGGCTTGTTTCAACAAAGTCCGAAAAAAAGCAGCGTGCTATTATTGCACGCTGCTTTTGCTATATGGAATCAGAAAGTAATCGTAATCTAACCGCCCTGCTTCTCTTTCTATGTAGAACTTGAACCTATCAATACCTTCTTCAGCGATCGTTCTTTGACCGCAGCCTAGAAGTTGTTCTAGGAAGAAATCACGTGAGATATAATGTAGCTCGTACGATTTAATTAGAGTCATTTCACTAATATCCATTAAGCGTTCCTCCGTATGTTACCTGGCTTTTCAATGATATCCATTCCCAGGTATCTATAACGCAAGATATTAGTATTGTTTTGGTCTTCTATCCTTTCAAAATAGAAAATATGGTCTTTTGAATCTACGGTTAAGTAACCTGGTATTCTAAATTTGGGAGCGTCAATAATTTTGTGTAAATAACTCGTCCTTCTGCAAAATAATGGGTTACTCAGTAAACATTGAAGCTAATGTATCCGTCACTTGTTGGAAGCCTTTATGGCTTCTATTTAAGAATTTTTG
>NZ_BAAFRV010000029.1:0-14224 GCF_045862035.1 Enterococcus hailinensis
GCCAAAGAGACAAAAGTCTCTTTGGCTTTTCAGTGATTCAAGAAATGAATATATTGATGAGTATCTAAGCATAAAATCAGAAATTAATTGAAATTTTATTTTGATTTTTTAACTTTGCAACAGAACCCATATACGTTGCTTTAGGAAATTTCGTCGCTTCAAGGAGAATTCCTAATCGGAATTCTTTTCGGAGTTCGTGGATGATTCGTGCGTCTCGTTCTTGAGTCGATCCGGGATAGTCATCCCTAAAGCTCGGAGCTTTTTTATGAATGCTAGTTCTGCACGAAGCAGTTCATTTTCTCGTTCCAGCTCCTGCTCGCGCGTCAACGGTTTCTTTGGTGTTTTCTTCTTTTTCTTCGTCATGGAAGGTCTTCCTTTCGGTTTGGGTGAAAGACCTTCCATGCCTTCGCGGAGAAATGCTTGATGCCAGTGCTGGAGTAAATCTCCAGATGGCAATCCGTAGTTCAACGCAACATCAAGGTAAGAGTCACCACTAGTCAAATAATAGTGTATGACATCTTGCTTGAATTGAGAAGAATAAGTTTGTTTGGCTTTTCTTCGATTTAGAGCGCTAAAGCCAAGTCGTTCAGCGGTTTTCACCCATTTTTTAACTAACGACATAGCTGGAATACCAAAGCGCCGAGCCAACGTTCGATAGCCACCTTCACCATTCTGATACGCTTCTACAACGATTCTTTTGAAATCATAATCATATTTGGTCATTAAAAAACCCCTTAAGTTAGATTTTCTGGTCTAACTTAAGGGGCGCACTTCAGTTTATTCACTAGTGCTTTTTACAGATCCAAACTACGTACAGCTGTATCTTTATCCTCCTGGGTGATCCCAATATATCGTAAGGTTTCTCGCTGGCTACTATGATTTAACAAGTCCTGGATCAACGCGAGATCCGTTCCATTTTTATATAGAAAATATCCAAAAGTCTTTCTCATAGAATGAGGCCCAATCTTATTTAATCCCACACGTTTGGCCGCTTCTGATAAAATTCGCCATTGTTGGACACGATCCAGCGGTTGATCCTCACCTTTCCTGGAAGGGAAGAGGTAACGATCAAAATGATGATTGACCATTTCCATTGGAAAATACTTTATGACATATTCCAGAATGGATTTTCTCAATTTTTTTGAGATCAAAACAGAATTGTGTTTGTTGGTTTTTTGCTCCTTCATTTCCAGACGTTCGCGAACCACGACTTTATTTCGAGAGATCTCTAAGACGTCCTTCAGCTTCAGTGTCCGCAAATCTGAAATGCGGTAAGCAGTATTGATCCCTAAAGTAAAAAGTAGGGCATTGCGATCACCAAATTTCCCAGCGGCCAACATTGCTTTCATGTCCTCAATCTTTTTTTTGTCACGAATAGGCTCGACATAGTTCATATTTTTGTCCTCCTTGCGAATGTAACATAACCGTATTATATCATAGAATATGTTGCGTTCAAAACGAACGAAACAAAAAGCGACCAAAGGAAAAACGCGCTTTCCTTAGAGCCGCAAGGGATAGAGTCATTTTGCCGAAAGTAACACAATCGGTTTGTGTTACATTCGATAGAGTATCAAAAAGAGATAAAGAAGTTGGATATTCTTTCTCTCTAATATTTTCAAAACTTATTTAGCAGATTCTTTTTTTATTCTTTCACCATAGATTTGTTTAATTACATAAATTGCTATAAACAAAGCAAACATACTCAGTAAGCCAAACATAATTTTTTGACTATTACCTGTTAAATTACTTCCAACATACGAGTAGACAATAGTTGCTGGCAACTGCCCCAATCCTGTAGCAATTAGAAAGGGGATAGGTTTGATCGCTGTTAGTCCAGCAGCATAACTGATGAAATCAAATGAGATAAAGGGCAACAATCGGCAAACAAGTATCGTGTGTTCTCCATAACGATCAAAATATTCATCTAATTTCTGCAATGAAAAATTTTTATTTAGTTTCTCGACAAAATCTCTTCCAGCAATTCGAGCAATGTAGAAGCACAGTAAGGCCCCAGCCATTGCGCTGCTCCAGGAAAGGATTGCACCTTGCCACCAGCCAAATATCGCTGCGTTTGCGAACGTAATCAGAAATGCTGGCAGAGGAGCTATGACGGATTGAAACATCATTAGTAGAAATGAAATCAGAATTGCCCATGCACCAAATGATTTAATATAACCAATGATACTCTCCACACTCATAGATCGGAACAGCATTAATACCTGAGTAAGCTTTGATTTAATAGCTGGAACATATAGGAAACACACGATACCTATCACTATCAATAAGACTAGAATAATTCTAGCTACTTGTTTTTTACTCAGTTTTTTCATTGTTTCTCTACATCTTCTACTTTAGCCCAACGATAAAATGAGCCATCATAATTCTTAACATTTTTAAATCCGCACATATCCATGACCAATTGTGTATAAGCAGAACGGATACCCGCAGTACAGTAAGTGACAATTTTATCATCTTTCGATAATCCAGCATCTTCAAAAAGTTTAGTTAATTGGTCATTGCTTTTAAGTGTGCCATTTTTATTGAATAGATCAGTATATTTCACGTGAATCGCGCCAGGAAGGTGCCCACCTTTTGCTTCACCATATAATACTTCACCATCGTATTCTTTATCCTCACGAACATCTACGACTTTGTAATCATCGTAATCCGCCTTAAGTTCATCTGTTTTGATCATATGATCTTGATTAATTGAGTCGATCTCAACATCGACAGGTTTTAGTTCTGTACCGCCTTTATTCGTTTTAACTCCGGCATCTTTAAGTGCAGAGAAGCCTCCATCAACCATTTTTACATCTTTATATCCAGCAGCAAGAAGCTCCCATGCAATCCGACCATCATCTCCCCAGCCTTCTTGAGCAGAAGCAAATAATACAACCTCTTTCTCCTTTGCAATTCCTTTCTCACCTAGATGTTCAGCCAGCTTTTTAGGCTCTAATACTAATCCCCAATTCTCATCACCAGAAGCACCATTCTCCACATCCGATAGATATTGCCATGTCATCGGAACAGCTTCTTTCACAGTCCCTTTTTTAGCCGCATCTTCACCGCGTGCATCGATTAAGATAATATCATCTAAATGGTCCTTCACATAATCTGCATCGACAATGTAGTCTCCTTTGAAGCGAACTTCTTCCTTCTTAGATGATTCTTGTCCTGAGTCATCTGTCGCATTATTTGAGTTCCCACAACCAACGATCCCTAGACTTAACGCGATTAAAGACACTGCTAACAATTTTTTCATTATAATCCTCCTGATATGGTGATTTGAGTATTCAAATCAGCCAAGAATTTTTTCTAATCCAATATGACAAAGAAGCAAATGAAAAACAGTTCCTTCCCAAATAGAAGACACCCCATATAATCTTGCACGCAAAAAAGAAACATACCAAGTAATATGCTTCTCCAAACTTATCTTCTGAAAGTGATTTTTTTCACATTAATAAAGAAGATAAAAGTGGAGGAATGCATTCATTTACTCTCTTAGAGCCTCTAAGTTTCTTAGACACTCATAGTCATAGATGCAATACAGACATTCCTCTCACCTCCAACTAAATACCACAATGGTAGTCTTCAGTTAAAAGTATATTAAAACGTTTACCACTTTACAATACTATCTAGGTAGTTATCTATTTATACATAATCAATCGAATCTATGCATTGTCTTCTCATAATCTTGTATTGAACAGAGATATGGTGTAACAATAATTTGTAAGTGATATTCTTCAGTAATTTTTTCCTTATATAATTTGAATCATGATATCTAGATTTAATCATGCTGACTATTGATTTCAAGAATCTTTTTCTTAATTATATCTCTGGTTTTCCTAAATTCAGAAAGAATATCCTGATCACTTCCTATTGCTTGTGCAGGATCTTGTAAATTCCAATGATCATGAACAACTCCTTTAGGAATGGTAGGGCACTTATCTTTTGCGTCTCCACAAAGAGTAATGATCAAATCTGCATTCTTAAAATAATCCATGTCTATTAGATCAGACGTTTGATTAGAAATATCCACGCCATCTTCCGCCATTACTTTTACAGCTCTAGGATTTAATCCATGGGTTTCAATACCTGCACTTCTGACTTCGAAAGCTGATTTGGGTAGAATACTATGAGCATAACCTTCAGCCATCTGGCTGCGGCAGGAGTTCCCTGTACACAAAAAGTATAGTTTTTTCATTGCTATTCCCCTCCAATATGTGTTAAATTTGCTGGGCTTTGCATAAACCATTTTTTGGTATTGTTAGACACTTTAACTAAGAGTAACATCACAGGAACTTCAACTAAAACGCCAACGACAGTAGCTAAGGTAGCACCTGATTGTAATCCAAATAAGGAAATGGAGACTGCAACAGCCAGTTCAAAAAAATTACTTGCACCTATCATACCCGCTGGTGACGCTAAATCATGAGGTAATTTCCAAAGTTTTGACCAAGTATAAGCAATCGTAAAAATTAGTAATGTTTGAATTGTTAAAGGTACAGCAATCAACAGAATATGAAGAGGGTTAGCAAGGATTTTTTCCCCTTGGAAAGAAAAAATGATCACCAGTGTAAGGAGTAATCCTATGATCGTTACAGAATCAAATTTCTTTAAAAAGACATTCTCAAAGTAGTCCAAACCTTTATTTTTAATAATTAAGATCCGCGTAATAACGCCCAAAAGTAAGGGTACTACAACAAAAAGTATAGTTGATAATACTAATGTAGCCATCGGTACCACCACGTTATCTACACCTAATAAAAGGGCAACGATTGGTGCGAATAACACGAGAATGATTAGATCATTTACTGCAACTTGAACAAGCGTATACGCTGCATCTCCTTTAGTTAAATGGCTCCAAACAAAAACCATTGCCGTACATGGAGCTGCGCCAAGTATAACAGCGCCGGCTACATATTCTTTGGCCAAGTCTAATGGAATCCAACTCTTAAATACAACATAAAAGAAAAAGGCTGCAATACCATACATAGTAAAAGGTTTAATCAGCCAGTTAGTAACACAAGTAACGATCAGACCTTTCGGTTTTTTTGACACGTTTACGATACTTCCAAAATCAATTTTTAACATCATAGGAAAGATCATTAACCAAATTAAAATGGCTGTTGGAATAGAAACATTATAATACTCAAATTGACTTAGTGTGTCCGGTACTATCGGTAGAAACTTTCCAATTAAAATGCCAAGTGCCATACAAATTATTACCCAAAGAGTTAGATATTTTTCAAAGATTCCCAATCCTTGTTGTTTTTCATTTTTTTTCATTTGAATCCTCCATCATTAAGAAATCAATACATAGATGTACATCTATGTATTGGCAAAAAATTATACCCCTAAAGGGCTAAAGTTCGGTTGCCATTCTTCAACAGCAAATTTTCCTTTTGATAGTTCAGATACTTTTTCTATCCATTCTAATTCATTGAACGAACGTGCTTTTAATACTTTATTTTGTGTATCAGCCGCAAACATACTTTGATTTACTAACCACCAGGTATGAGCGATTTTTGCACGATCCAAATCTTCATCTAAACGCATCGTTTCATAGACTGGTGTCGTTTCTGGTAATGTGACCATAAGCACTTCAGTTTCTTCTTCATTTTGAAGCCGAGGTAACAATTTTTGAATGGAAACAGGAACTTCTCCGGAACTTCTTTCTACTTCTTTTGCATAGCTTTGAGTAGAATCCAGTAAAAGTAATGTATGACCTGTTGGGGCTGTATCGATCACAACAATTTCATTTTCTGATTTGTCTACAATATCCGCAAATGCCCGGAAAACAGCAATTTCTTGCGTACAAGGAGATCGAAGATCTTCTTCAACATAAGCGACATCATCTGCATTCATTGTTTCACGAGCCTTTGAAAGAACTTCCTCTTTGTATGTTTCTAATTCCTTTTCCTCATCGATATGACTGATTGAGATGGGTAAATCACTAGAAATAAATAAGTTTAAATGATCAGCAGGATCAGTTGTAGCTAAATGAACTTTTTTTCCAGATTGCGCTAATTTTTCAGCAATTTTTATTGCAACGGTTGTTTTTCCTACACCGCCTTTCCCCATCGTAAAAATAATTTTCTTATTTGTTTGGATGAACTCATTAACTATTGAATCTAAATTAGGAAAATCAACGCTTTCTTGTTCCTGTTCTACGATAGTAGGCTGTTGATTGTTCAATAAAATTTGAAGCTTATCTACCCCAGTGACATTGTAAGGTCGGAGAGGAATGTAGTATGCTTCAAATTTAGTTAATGGTTTAGGCATGTTGTTCAAGTCACTTTGTTGTTCAGAGTGTATTTCCTCTGAAATAGCATCATCATACACTTCTAGCAAACCATTGACGACTAATTTTTGGTTCTCAATTCCTAATTTTAATAATTCTTCAGACGCTCGCTCTGCTTCAACTAAAGGTGCTTTTTGTGGTCGAGTAACTAAGATTAACGTTGTCTGTTTTTCATCAGCCAAAGTTCCTACTGCTTTTTCATACATATTTTTCTTGTCACCTAAACCTGATAATTGACCTAAACAAGAAACGCCAGTAGTATTTTCGTCAAGAAAATTATTCCAGGCAGAGGGTAGCTGTAACATTCTTAGTGTATGGCCTGTTGGAGCCGTATCAAAAATGACATAGTCAAATTCTTCTGCAACTTCTTTATCAGTTAGAAAGTTTGCGAACTCATTGAATGCTGCAATCTCTACTGTACATGACCCTGACAATTGCTCTTCCATATTTACAAGGGCACTATCAGGAAGTATGCCACGGTATGGCCCAACAACACTCTCCTTGTAATCTTCAGCAGCCGTGATCGGATCAAAATTAGCTACCATTAAGTTATTGATTCCATTTATTGGAGTAGGTTTATTAGTCAACGTTGTCTGAAAGACGTCTTGTAGATTTGAGGCCGGATCTGTACTAACCAGCATTACTTTATTTCCATCTTGTGCTAAAGAAGTGGCTGTCGCACAAGCGGTAGTTGTTTTCCCTACGCCACCTTTACCAGTGAAAAATAGATATTTAGTTAAGCCCATCTTTTGGGGCATATATTGTAACATTTATTCTCCTCCTTACTTAAACTAGAAAAGAGGCTGTTAACAACAGCCTTCGCTTCCATCATTTCCTCCACAGCATCCACCAGAGTTATTAACCGGCTGAGCAACAAAGTGAATCGCACCATATTTTCCAAATTCTTCTAACGTAGGATAAGATCCTTCTTTGACAATTTCTCCGTCTAGCAATGTAACTGGTAAAATATCATTTCCTTTTTCTTGTAACAACTTTAAAATCGTGGAGTTATTAACAAAAGCATCTGGATCACTTGTAAGATTATGACGTGAAGCTTCTACTGAATCTATTCCCTCAAATGTCTCAAAAACTGAAGTCACCATGAGTAATTCTTCGTCTACAGAAGGTCCACACACTCCTGTTGAGCAACACATTGCTGGTTCAAATAGTTCCAATTTTTTCATCTTCTTTTTCTCCTTTACAATTACAGTTTGATGTATCACAAATGCAATTCTCTTCATTAGAAAATAATTGCATCATTGAACCCATAAATTGATCTACAAAGCTATCTGTCAATTGATATCTGTGCCATGTTCCATCTTTGGTAACAAGCACAATACCAACTTTTTCTAATACTTTCATATGGTGTGAAAGGGTCGGTTGAGTAAAATCAAAATGATCTAAAATATCGCATGCGCATAAGCTGCCACAAGACAATATATCAATGATTTTTAACCGTTTTGGATCAGCAAGTGCTTTAAGCATTACTGACATTTCATCATAGTTCATACTTAATCCTCCTAAACATAGACGCTTATCTATGCATTAATATAGATGAATATCTATAAATCGTCAATCGTTTCTGTATTTTTTATGCTTGATGAATAATCAATAGAACCAAAAAAGCATTAACATCGATAATTTTCTTTATCAATGTTAATGCTTCATATTGGTATATCGATCTAATAGATTTAATTCATCAAATGTAACACAATCAGATTATGTTACATTCGTTGATGTCTATCTTTAGGATATTTTCTGCATACATTTTTAATCATTGTTTTACCTCTATTCAATATTAAATAGGGGAGCTCATCAACCCAACATGATTATTTCCTCGGGATATTTTATTTTTGCCTCTTGTTCATTGCTCTTATTGTTTAAAGAGGCTATAACAGTCAAGCTTCCTACTCTTCCGATAAACATTAAGAAAATAATAACGAGTTTACCTACTATAGTTAGCGTAGGCGTTATACCTGCGGAAAGACCTACGGTGCCTAATGCGGATATTACCTCAAAAGTTATCGTAATTAAATTCGACTGCTCGGATACTTCAGTAATAGATAATATGAAAATACTAGCAGTACATATGATTAAAGATAGCGCAAATAAGGTCATAGCTTTTGAAATGGTTGCTTCATTTATTGATCGATAAAATATATCCGTTCTTTCTTTCCCTTTAAAAACACTAAAAACTTTTAGCATTAAGATAGAAAACGTCGTTGTTTTTAATCCACCTGCTGTTGATCCAGATGTTCCCCCAATAAACATTAAAACCATCGTAATCATTAATTCGTACTGTTCAATTGTTCCGTAATTTAAAGTGAAGAAACCCGCTGTTCTTGGGGTTATCGCTAGGAAAAAAATATTTGAAATATTATTGATAATGGAGCCTTGATATTCAATAGTCCTAGAAAAGAATGTACATCCTATTAGGATTAGCATGATTGTTGTTGCTAAAGCTAATTTACTTTGTAAACTCAGTCTCTTTCTTCTTATTTGAAGAAGATCAATCCAAACGATAAAACCTAACCCACCAAAAACTATAAGGAGACTAATTGTCAATAAAACAATTGGCATTTCAGTAAATGAAATCAGACTATTCCCAAACAAATCAAAACCAGCATTACAAAAAGCGGATATAGCATGGAAAATGCCAAACCAAATTCCTTGGGGTATTCCATATTTAGGAATAAATTGAGAAGATAAAATTGTAGCTCCTATAAATTGGATGAGAAAAGAAATTTTGAGGATTGATAAGGCTAACTTAAATTCACCAGACTTGGTTTCTAAATTCATTGAGTCCCTTAATAAAATTCGGGTACTAAAATTGATTCTTTTGCGTCGAATAGAAAAAAACAGTACAGGGATAGACATGAAACCTATTCCCCCAATTTCAATCAAAAATAAAATAACTATTTGACCGAACGCATTGAATTGGTTGTGAATAGCAAGAGGAGATAACCCAGTAACGCAAGTAGCGGATGTTGCAATAAAAAATGAATCTATCCAACTAATGTTTTGTCCGTATTTAGAACTTAGAGGAAGTTTTAATAAAACAGTTCCTATAACAATGATACAGGTAAAAATCATCGTAATTGTTCTAGCTGTAGAATTTTTTTTTCTGATTCTCTTTTTTTTATTAGTTCTCATTATTATCCTTCATGTTTAAGAAACTAGGTACATCTAAATATTAATACAAGTATTTTTCACTTATCTACTTTCTATGAAGTATGATTAATACTTATGAAAAGCGTACCATATTTCTGATCAGTTTTGGAGTTAAAAAACACAAAATATCTAGGTAAAAAAGCAATATACTCCTATAATAAGATTAAGAATAAAGTTTCTGCAATCATATTATAGGAGTATATTATCACTACACATAGTTAACTTTAGTAGAGTTTTTTTGTGAAATGCTTTAATAAAAATGGGGAGCATAGTGTTGTAAACAGGATTACCAATATAAAAGCAGAATAATACTCTTTGCTAACTAAATGAGCTTGAACACCCAATTGAACAATGATTAAAGCCATTTCTCCTCGGGAAATCATCCCAGAGCCAACCATCAAACTACTATGATTATTGAATCCTGCTAGTTTCCCTCCGAAGTATCCTCCGAACAATTTTGAAATAATCGCTAAAAGGGTCAAAAACAGGATTAATATCAGTTGCTTTCCAATTCCTGTAAAAGTAACTTCTAAGCCAATACTCACAAAGAAGACAGGAATAAAAACAGCATAACCTATCGCTTCAATATTATATTGAACTTCTTTCCACACCTTTGTTTGCCCAATAGCAACACCTGTAAAAAAAGACCCTATAACAGAACTTAATCCAATAAGATTGGCTAAATAGGACATGCTCAAACACAAAATAAGAGAAACAATAATTACTGAAGATTCAGCTAACAATTTGTTACTTAATCGCATTAGATAAGGCGCGCCCCAACGAATGAATAAATAGATTCCTATAAAGAAGAATACTTGTTCAACTAGCATAATCCCTAGTGTTTGATTGTTATCTCCTGATGCTCCTAAAAAAGACATGCTTAGACTGACAATTAAAACTACTAATATATCATCAACCACAGAAGCTCCTAAGATTGTAGATCCCTCTTTTGTATTAACAACATTTAATTCTTTCAATACTTCTACTGAAATACTAACAGACGTAGCTGCTAAAATCAGACCTAAGTAAAAAGATTCGTTTAACGCAATATGGGAAAAACTACCACCTAATGTTCCTAATATGACCGGAAACAAGATACCTAAAACAGCTACATACATTCCTGGACGAAAATATTTTCGCAGTAAAGAAAGATCACTTTCTAACCCCGCTAGAAACATTAAAAGTATAACTCCGATTTCGGAAAAATCTTCTACTAAAATATCTGGATGAACTATTTTTAATCCGGCGTTACCTAACAAAATGCCCACTAATAACTGTCCGATAACAGCAGGAATGCCCAACCGCCTTGAAAAGTGCCCCACTATAGTAGTGCTGACTAAGATCAGACATAAAACCCCTATGAACTCCATTATTTTTCATCCTCTTTCTTCTTAAAGTACTCATACTTATTTAGGATATATGATTTAGAATAGGAAATAAAATGTTGTGATTGATCGACTTTTAACCTCAAAAAGGAATGCTTTGTAGTTGCCACTTTTATTTATATTGTAATTTTAGTAAAATCTTTATTCACCATATCTTAATATTAAATAGTTCCTTAATTCCGGACAATATTAGTGTTGGTAATGCAGGAATAAATAAGACTAGTAGATATATAGGAGTGCTTAAAGGCGCGGTCCCCATAACAATATTAAAAAATGGAATTATCGTAACTAAAAATGATGAAATCGCTGCAAAAGATACGGCCAAAATCAAACGTTTATTGCTGAAAGGGTTCCTTCTAAATAAAGTTTTTGAACTTCTTGCATCAAAGACATGCCAAAGTTGACCATAAACAAGAGTTAAGAAGGCCACTGTTTGAGCTTCATTACTAGACAAACCAGATTTGGCAGCAAGCCAAAATCCTAAAAACACCATCAGTCCCATTACTGTTCCTCGTATTAGTACTCTAGACCATGTATAATTAGCCAAAATTGATTCGTTCAAATTACGTGGATGATCTTTCATGATATCAGATTCAGCAATATCATATCCTAAGGAAAACGAAGGGACTGCATCACTAACCATGTTAACCCATAGTACCATTAGAGCTGTTAATGTCGGAGTTGCTCCTGAAACATTACCGATTGTATTAGTAAAGAAGAATAACCCGATAAGCAGGGATAAAACTTCAGCAACATTTGTTGTTAGCTCATGGCGCATAAAGTTTTTTATATTCCCATAAATAGTACGCCCGCTATGGACTGACTTTTCAATTGTAGTAAATTTATCATCTAATAGAATCAAGTCAGCAGAATCTTTCGTAACTTCTGTCCCAGCAATCCCCATAGCAATCCCAATATCAGCTGCACGAAGCGCTGGTGCATCGTTCACGCCATCTCCTGTCATTGCAACAACTTGGTTGTGAGCTTGTAATTGTTTAACAATTCTTTGCTTGTGCTCTGGGGAAACCCGAGCATAGACATTGGTTAATCTAACTATTTTAAATAGATCTTCATCAGTCATGTTTTCTAATTCTATTCCTTTAATTACTGGAGCATTTTTATCAATAACGATCCCTAACTCGTAGGCAATCGCACGGGCAGTTTTTTCGTGATCACCTGTAATCATTACAACTTCAATATTCGCTTCATGAAGCGTTTTTATTGATTCTTTCACTTCTTCTCTAGCTGGATCTATAATCCCCGCCACACCACTAAGGATTAAATTCTGCTCTAATTCTGTAACGTCGGCATTCATAGCTTCTTCTTTAGTTAAAGTTCGATGTGCTACCGCTAAAGTACGTAATGCTTGATCAGCATACTTTTCAATATTATTATTAAATGCTTGTTTAGCTTCTTCCGAATAATCAATAATAGTATCTACTAATACTCCCTTACTGTTTGTTAACAAAATATCTGGGGCACCTTTTGTATATAATTTGTATCCTTCTTCGTTTTTGACAATAATACTCATCATTTTACGACTACTTGTGAATGGCAATGTACGAATGACCGAATACTCTTCAATTAGATCTGATTTTTTGATTCCTGCCTTTTGCCCTAATACCGTTAAAGCAACTTCTGTTGGATTTCCCAAAGGTTTAAACTCTCCCTCGATTTCTCTAACAATTGAATCGTTGCACAAAATAGCACCATATAAGAATTCCTCTGTCTTAGTTATTGGCTGATCTATTTTACTTCTAATTGTTCCAATAGGTGAATACCCTGTTCCGCTAACCTCATAGTCGTTGCCATTCGCTGTAAATTTTATTACAGTCATTTCATTTTTAGTCAGCGTCCCTGTTTTATCAGAACAAACATAGGACATGCTACCTAATGTTTCAACACTATTTAAAGATTTAACCAGACCTTTATTTTTAGCCATTTTAGCAGCCCCTATTGTTAATACAATAGATAAAACCGCTGGTAAAGCATCAGGTATAGAGGCAACTGCAAGTGCAATCGATGTCGATAATACAGAAGAAATCGCTGTAATGTTAAATTCTCCAGCACGAATTATCCCTACAATAAAGGTTAATACGACTATACCGCCTGAAATCATCATAAGAATTCGTGTCAACTGATTTACAGTACTTTGCAACGGAGATTTTTTTGATTCGACAGATTGAATCATGTGTACAATATTTCCTAATTCTGTGTTTTCTCCAACTCCAACTACAATACCTAACCCTTGACCATTTGTAACTGTTGAACCCGAAAATCCCATATTTGTCTGATCTGCGGGTTCAACTGTCTCTTCAATAACGTCCGTCATTTTCAATATCGCATCCGTCTCACCAGTCAAATGTGATTCGACTACTTGTAATTCTTCAGAAACTATCCAGCGTACGTCAGCCTCTACAAAATCCCCTACTTGAACCCTAACAATATCGCCTACGACTAAGTCGTTTGCCAATATTTTCCCCCACTTTGAATCTCGTAGAACAGTAGTTTGTCGATTATTCATTTCTTTTAAAGCATCTAAACTTTTTCTAGCACTAATTTCCTGCCAAAACCCTAGACATGCATTAATTAAAATCAAAAACAAAATCGCAATTGCCTCGTAAAGTGCCTCAACTCCATGATGCTTATCGCCTTGTATTTGAAAAGCATAATACGAGCTTAGAAAAGAGAGGGCGACCGCGCCCAATAAAACAATAACGATGGGTTCTTTAAAACTTTTTAGAAAAACTTTCAAATATGAATCTTCAGTTTCCTCAGGGAGCTTATTTTCTCCATACAGTTCTCGGTGATTTAACACTTGCTCTTTAGTTAATCCACGATTTGATTGAACAGAAAACTCATTTAAAATTGACTCTTTCTTTTTTTTATAATAGTTCAAAAAATTGTCCTCCTATTTTTACAAAAAAAAAGCGCAAACTTAAAGACCCTTCCTCACCCTTGGAAGACTTGTCTTGAAGCATACGCTCAACCTTTTAGTTATTCTATTAATCTAATTAATATACCATTTTCTAGAAAAACTTTCAACTAATATGGTATTCAGTGTTTTTATTGTTCAATAAATCATTTGCCTTTATTCTCTTTAAAACCATAAGGATAGACGTCTTTTTTCTAAAAAAACACAATCCGTTTGTGTTACATTCACTTTTATAAATTTATGAAAAAAAGGGTTCTGTTGCAAAGTTTTAAATCTACTATCAAATAAGGTAGAATAATAGAAAAAGATAGCAGGAGGAATGACGATGAATCATTTTAAAGGAAAGCAATTTCAGCAGGATGTGATTATTGTAGCCGTGGGCTACTATCTTCGTTATAACCTTAGCTATCGTGAAGTTCGAGAAATCTT
>NZ_BAAFRV010000030.1:0-9394 GCF_045862035.1 Enterococcus hailinensis
GCTGTATCTCTTGAAGAACCTGTTAAGGTAACAATTTCCTTCAAACTAAGAGTTCCGCGCGTCTTCAATTCCTCTAAAATTAACTCAAGCCGTTTCTTTTGAATCATAAACATGCCTCCTTTTAAGCCGGTATAAGTATATTTAAATTTTAGCTTAAAATAGCTTATTATTCAATGTTAACCCCTGGTACATAACAAAAACACCCAACAGAGAATTGCTGGATGTTGCACTTTATTCTAGTATTCGGGAGATTAAAATTACTGGTGAATGTTAAGTTTAAGTGCAACTATGAATTGCTTTCATGTAAAAATAGTCCGTTTTTTGCTCTTTTTATTCCTGATTATAAACTTAAACTGATGATATTGTTCGACAAATATATTTTACAGAAAATGAAATATCTTCTTGAAAATATCATGTAATTCTCGCGTATTCTAGTTTGAGCTTTTGAGCTGGCGTTTTCCGTGACCACGTAATCTCTTAATATCAATAGGAACGATTTTCTTGTATATCCAGGTGTATATCGTTGAAGTATAGACTTTTACACTACGGACAGCATTTGCTATCTATTCAGGTGAATATTTCATTTCGAGATACTTCATAATCGTTTTAGTATTGTGTACGGTGGTCTTAGTTGTTGTTCCACAATTTTTCTTACGAATGCGTGCCATGTTGCCGACACTTGTTGCTTGATATGGCAAACTAGCGAGACTATTCTTCTTTCTTTGCTCGGACCCACGTTTGATATCTCTAGAGATCGTTGACCTATGTCGATCCAATCAACGTACTATCTCGGTTTGAGAACAAATACGCTTCTATTTGTCCACGCTCTTCAGCTGACAGATGAACATAGTTCATAATTCAATGCCCCCATCTTAAAATATATAGATAGAGGATGAAAGTTCCCATTTTACATATGGGGTGACTATTCTCTATCTATACTTATTTTTAAGGAATATTATTTCGTAATATCTACAACTGTTCTACCAAGATGTCTCCCCTCTTTTAACAATTGAATTGTATCGGGAAGTTCGTTTAATGAGATCTCAGTGAATAGAGTACTGTCCGTTATTTTCCATTCTTTGGCCATTTTCGCCCAGATCATTTGTCTAAAATCTTGCGATATATTTACTGAATCAATACCAATA
The DNA here is from genome assembly GCF_045862035.1 of Enterococcus hailinensis. Classification (NCBI taxonomy): domain Bacteria; kingdom Bacillati; phylum Bacillota; class Bacilli; order Lactobacillales; family Enterococcaceae; genus Enterococcus; species Enterococcus hailinensis. The sequence continues at coordinate 1,146 of NZ_BAAFRV010000030.1, forward strand.
AGATTTATTCCACGCAATATGAACGGTAAGACAGTTGTATTTAATTTAATCCCTCCGGCATTTCCGCATAGAGATGCACTTCCTTGATAACATATATACGGAAGTAAATTTGAAACTAGTTCTCCTCCTACAGTGTCTAAAATGTAATTAAAAGTTTGCTTAGCCAATGGCTTTTTTGTGAACTCAAAATCGCTCAGGAGAATAACTTTTTGCGCACCTAATTCCTTGGCAACTTGGATCTGATTTTCTTTTCTAACCAATGCAGTAATATTTTTGTATCCAGCTTGGGATAAGATTTTTAGTGCGATACTACCTACTCCACCTGTAGCTCCAGTCACTAGAATAGCTTGATCAAGAGACGGATTCATTCCATTTTTTTCTAATTCAAAAATGGAAAGAGCTGAGGTTAAACCAGCAGTACCAAAAATCATGGCTTCCTTCATCGATAAGTTTTCAGGTAACCGTACGATCCATGAAGAAGGTACTCTAGCATATTCTGAAAAACCTCCAGTATGCGTCATTCCCATATCATAGCCAGTGACTAGGACTTGCTGCCCCTTAGTATAATTAGGATCTGCAGACTCTTCAATTGTTCCACTTAAATCGATTCCTGGAATCATAGGATAATTTCGTATAACGCCGCCATTCTTTTGGACAGCTAACATATCTTTGTAATTAACTGAAGAATATGCGACTTTTATCAAAACTTCTCCATCGTCCAACGCATCTTTCTTCGTGTGCTCTTCTACTTGATAACTGACGTCCCCATTATTTTCTCTCACAATCAATGCTTTAAATGTATCCATACTCAAAATTCCTTTCTCAACAAAATAGTTTTGTGTCAAAAATGTTTTCAATCAGAACTTAACATGATACTATAGTTCTGTCAATGATTACTGGAGGGATTTATCATGGTAGACAATTGTATGAATTATTTATTGAGTGTTACCCAACATAAAGTTTTCAAGTATTATAGTAAATTATTAGAAAGACAAGGGATTACGTCTGCACAAGCCGGTGTCTTAACCTACATATGGTCCGTACCAGATAATAAAACTACGCCTAAGGAGATAGGGAAAAAACTTCACTTAGAGGCACCAACGGTTTCTGGGATTTTAGATAAAATGCAAAAATTAGACCTGATTAATAGAGAAGTTGATCCCGATAATAGAAGGATAATATTTGTAACACCAACTAATAAGGCCAATCAAATGAAAACTTCGATTAAAAGTACGACTGAAGAAATGAATCAAAAGGTCCTCAAAGATTTTTCATCAGAAGAAGCAGAATTATTGAAACAATTTTTGACCAAACTTATTCATTCTGAAATCAAATAGATTCATAATTAACTACCAGAAAAAGTGCGATTCAGTGATAATATAACAAAAACACCCAGCAGAGATTTGCTGAGTGTTGAACTTTATTCTGCTATCTGGGAGTTGTCAATGGTAAATAGCTTTAAATCGGGATGGTTTCTGCATTGTTATATTTATGTTAACTAAATTCTCGTTAACATGAATATAATCGACTTAGCTAGATTAATCTAAACGATTGTCTGTATTGATGACAAAGCTAATTAATTATTAAGTGATTCAAAAAAGAAATCATACAATTAGTTGGTCGATGTCTTTTTTTATTCGGTAAATTGTTTGCCTAGTCACATTGTAGTCTTTTGCAATTTTTGAAATAGCAACTCCATTCTCCAGATCCTGAACGATGCTTTTATAAACAAGGCGTCGCTGAGGATCTTTTGTTTCTGCACTGTATAACTTAGGACGACCTTTATAGACGCCGTTTGCTTTAGCAATCTTAATTCCTTGTGCCTGGCGTCGTTTAGATTCAGTACGCTCTTGTTCGGCAATCATGGCTAAGATTTGAATGATTAAGTCTTTGATGAATTTATCCAGGAGAGGATTTCCGATTGCTTCAGCCATGATTGGTAAACTGGTGATAATAAGTCGCACATTCTTCTTCTTTAGATAATTAACTGAATCGATAATTTCGTCATAATTTCGTCCAAGTCGATCAATGGCTTCTACAATAAAAATATCTTGCTCTCTGACAAAATCTAAAGCTTCCTGAAAAATTGGCCGATGACTGATAGTTGCTCCAGATTGCTTTTCTATAAAAATTTTTTCAGCGCCAAACTTTTCCATTTCTTCAATTTGGCGTTGTTCATTTTGATCGATGGATGAAACTCGAATATAAGCAATTTTCAAATTTATTTCCTACTTTTCTTAAGCATTTAAAATACACCCTAATCATACGTCAGAACGCTAGATTTTTCAACATAATATCAATGTGTATTTAGGGTACACCTTAATGCTACACATGAATAAAATATAATAAAAGAACCCTGAAAAACCACTAATTAATGGTTCTTCAGAGTTCTTTTAAATACTAAATGTTTTTATCAGACTCTTACATACTTTGATAAATTGACACAATATTTTCTACTGTAAATCCATACTCTTTAATTACTCTATCTCCAGGTGCGCTTGCTCCGTATTTATCGATAGCTATCATTGCACCATCTAGTCCTACGTAACGTTCCCAACCAAAGCTTGAACCCATTTCAATAGAAACGCGTTTGCGAACAGCATTTGGCAAAACAGATTCTTTATATGCAGCGTCTTGTTTTTCAAATAAATCAAAACTTGGCATGGAAACGACAGAAACATCTTTTCCAGCTGCTTTAAGAGATTTTTGTGCTGCCATTGCTAAGGCAACTTCAGATCCAGTAGCGATCAAGATACCTTCTGGAGTTTCGCCGTCTTGTGGCGAAAGGACATAAGCACCTTTAACAACATTTTCTTTTGCTAATTCGTTTGTTTTTGGTAAAACAGGTAAGTTTTGACGAGACAATACCAACATTGTTGGGTGATCTGTTGATGTCATAGCAATCTTCCATGCAGCAACAACTTCATTTCCATCAGCGGGACGTAGGACAGTTAAATTAGGCATACTCCGTAAGCTTGAAAGGTGTTCTACAGGCTCGTGTGTTGGGCCATCTTCTCCAACAGCAACTGAATCGTGTGTAAATACATACGTTACAGGTAATTTAGAAATAGCTGCTAAACGAACGGCCGCTCTTAAATAGTCTGTAAAAACAAAGAATGTTCCCACGTAAGTTTTTGAACCACCATGCAAGGCAATCCCATTTGCTGCGGCTGTCATAGCAAATTCGCGTACACCGTACCAAATATTTCTTCCTTCGTATTGCCCGGGTTGGAAGTCTTTTTCACCAGCAACCATTGTATTATTTGAAGAAGATAAATCCGCAGACCCACCCCAGAAAGCGGGAACAGTCTCAGAAATAGCATTTAATACTTGGCTACTTGAAACACGTGAAGCTAAAGCAGAATCTCCCTCTGTAAAACTAGGTAGTTTGCTATCCCAGTCTTTTGGCAGTTCATTGTTCATAGCTTGTTCAAATTGTTCTGCTAATTCAGGATAATCTTTACTATAATCATTAAATAATGTTTGCCATTCTTTTTCAGATTTTCCGCCTTTATCAACCATTGATTCTTCAAATCTTTGGCTTACTTCATCAGGCACGAAGAAATCTTTGCCTTCCCAATCGTATACTTTTTTAGCAGCTTGGATGCCTTCTGCACCTAAAGGAGCGCCGTGTACTTTGTGTGTTCCTTCGTTTGGTGCACCATAGCCAATGATTGTTTTCACTTCAATCAAAGTTGGTTGAAGCGTATTTTTCTTTGCTTTTTCAATAGCTTGATCAATTTTGTCTACATTATTACCATCTTCAACTAAAATGTGTTGCCAATCATACGCTTCAAATCTTTTACCTACATTTTCTGTAAAGGCTTTAGAGGTTGGTCCATCTAACGAAATATCATTTGAATCATATAAAACAATTAACTTTCCAAGTTTCAAATGACCTGCCAAGCTAGCTGCCTCTGCTGACACACCCTCCATCAAATCTCCATCGCCACAAAGCGCATAGGTATGATGGTTGATAATATTATAATTTAATTTATTATAAGTTGCTGCAAGATGCGCTTCAGCCATTGCCATTCCAACAGCGTTGGCAATTCCCTGGCCGAGGGGGCCAGTTGTGGCTTCTACTCCATCCGTATAATGTACTTCTGGGTGACCGGATTCCCAGTGTTTACTGATTGAATATTTCTAAAAATTCGTCACTATTAGGAGCTTTAACTAGTGATTCAACATAATCCTCATCAGAAAGTTTTACAGCTAAATCTTGTAAGATTTCTAAATGATCATTGTCGCCTCCAGCAATACCAATAATTAGATAAGCTTTATCTTCATCGTACTGAATACCATTTGGATAATGGATAACCGATATGCCTGATTTTTTAACATATTTCTTAGCTTCATTCATACCATGAGGAATAGCAATTCCATTCCCTATATACGTGATATCTGATTTTTCTTTTTCTAACATTGACTCTATATATTGCTCCTCAATTAGATTGTTTTTTAACAGTACTCTACCTGCTTCTCTAATTGCTTGCTCTTTAGAGACACTTTCTTGCTTAAATTCAATTTGATTCTCAGTTATTTTCATCTTGGACCGTCCCTTCTTTTAAGTCTTCTATTAAGATATCATACTGAGGATCATTTAAAAATGATTTTACCGTTCTGACTACTGCATTAGGAGCTACCATCTTCGCACGCTCATATAGTTTTTCGTGAGTAACGATAACTTTTGTATCTTTACTAACACTATCTACCGCTTCATTTATTACTTTGATATTTAATCCTGCTTTATTTACTTTATTTTTCAAAATACCACTACCCATGGCACTAGAACCTATACCAGCATCACATGCAAAGACAATCACATCTATTTCTGAAGTTTTCCATGATAATCTTCTTTTCTCATTTCCATTAACATTTTCATCTTCATTTCCTGATATTACTGGTGCTACTTTTTCAACGCCAAGCATATTACTGATATCATCACCTAAAGATACATCTTCATCTTCTACTACTGATCTATCTAATTTTAGGATGGCTGCAGCAGTAAGCAAACTGCCTAAAATTCCTGCTAAGATACCTAGTAATACTGAAATAGCTCCTCCTTTTGGAAGCATAATTAAGAAGGATATGATACTTCCAGGATGAGGATATCCAGCTAATCCTGCATTCAATAATACCCACACAATAATTTGCGCGATACCACCGGCAATAACAGCTAAAAACATAAGTGGTCTCATCAATACATAAGGGAAATAAACTTCATGGATTCCACCAATAAATTGGATTAGTAATGCTGATGGAGCAGATTTCTTACTATTCCCTTTACCAAACATAGAATAAGCAATTAGAATACCAGCCCCAGGTGCAGGACTCGATACAAGCATGTAGAATAATGTTTTCCCTCCATGTTCTAGTATTTCCGATGCTCCAAGTGGAACAAAAATACCTTGATCAATGGCATTATTTAAAAATAATACTTTTGCTGGTTCGATAATAACTGCTAATAAAGGATATAATCCTGCAGCAATTAAGAAATTAATACCACTAGTAGCTAGAGCAGTTAAGCTAGCAATAACAGGCCCTATGACATAGAATGAAAACACTGCTAATATAAGTCCAATTATACCAATTGAAAAGTTATTGATTAACATTTCAAATCCAGATTTTATTTTACCGTCTATTGCTGTATCTACTTTTTTGATAGTCCACCCTCCGAGTGGTCCAAGAATCATTGCAGCCAGGAACATTGGAATTTCTGATCCAAAAATTGCTCCTGAAGCGGCAACCGCACCTGCTACCGCTCCACGTTGACCATAGATCATTCGTCCACCAGTATAAGCAATTAAAATAGGTAACAAGTATTGCAGCATTGGTGAAATCATCGTCGCTAAATCAGCATTAGGTAACCAGCCAGTTTCTAAGAATAAAGCCGTTATTAATCCCCACGCTATGAATGCTCCAATATTAGGAATAACCATACCTGCTAAAAAACCACCAAATTTTTGTATTTTTATTTTCATATTCATATGATTTTTCCCTCTCTGTTAAAACATTATGTCTCCGCCGTTTAAATTAATCGTTTGTCCAGTTATATAAGTTGCATCGTCGCTTAGTAAGAATTTAACTAATTTTGCTACATCTTCCACTGTTCCCAGTTTTCTTAACGGAATTTTAGCCTTAAAATAATCCATCACTTCATCTGGATTTAAGTTTCGTTTTTTTGCATAATCTTTTTTTTGTTCATCCCACATTGGTGTATATATTACTCCTGGTGCAATACTATTAACTCTAATACCCTTAGGCCCAAATTCAGCTGCTAATGATTGTGTTAATCCAATAACACCAAATTTACTTGAGCAATAAGCTTGATAACTACTCGTTCCTACTTTTCCGGATTGAGAAGATAGATTTATGATACTTCCTTTTCCCTTTTCTAACATCTGTTCTACTGCAACCTTACAACATAAGAACTGACCTTTTAAATTAATATCTAATGTATTATCCCATAATTCTTCTGTGTGTTCGAAAAATGGAATTATCTTAGAGATACCAGCACTATTAACCCAATAATCAACTAGTCCATATTTTTCTTTAATATAATCTCCTAATTCTTTTATATCATTAGCATTGGTCACATCTAATTTTCTTGCTTCTGCCTTAAATCCATTATCCTCAATCTCTTTAGCTACTTCGAGAGCTGCCTCTCCATTGATATCGCTTACAATGACTTGTGCACCTATTCTAGCAAGTTCTAGACAGATACCCGCACCAATACCGCTTCCTCCACCTGTTACAACAGCTATCTTTCCATTCATAATCTCGATAAAGCATCATCCTCCAGTTTTATTTAAGTCGTAGTAACGACGTCATAACCTCATTATATCATGAATTAAAAAGAAGGCAATAAAAAAAAGTGAATACTATTCACTTTTTTTTAATATGATTTTATAAACGCTAATATCTCCTCTGTCTCGAGAGATTGAATACTCAACAGGAGTTCCACCTATATCATAGGTTCTTGTTTCAACATGCTGAATAGGTTCGTTATTTTTTATATTTAGTAAAATTGAGTCTTCCTCTTCAACTTTTTTAGCACGAAATTCTTTTTCGGCAAAACCAATTTTGACATCATACTTTTCTTTCATAATTGCAAATAAAGAATTATTTGATAAATCATCTTCTTCTAATCCATTTGCATAAGCAACAGGGACATAAGTAGTAACGACTATCACAGGAGTTTCATTAAGAAATCTTAATCGCTCTATTTTATAGAAATCAGTTACTTCATTTCCAAAAATCTTTACAAGCTCATCATTTTTTTTTATCTTTTCAATTGAAAGTAACTTAGTAGAACTCTTATTTCCATTGGTTTCAAACTCTTCTCGGAAACTTCTTAATTCTTGCAAATTCCATAAGTGCTTCTTCCGAGGTATCACAAAGGTTCCAATCCCTCTTCTTTTTTCTAAATATCCTTCGTTAACTAGGTTTTCAATTGCCTGTCTTACAGTAGTTCTACTTAAACCAGATTCTTTAATAATTATTGTTTCGGGAGGTAAACTTTCGTCCTCTTGATAAGTTCCGTTATCAATTTTTTCTATTATTGTTTTTTGTAATTGGTAATATAAAGGTGTGGGATTATCCTTATCAATAAAAAAATGATTCATATAATTACTCCTTTCGTTATCGGTTCATCATGTCATCACATCCAATTGTACTTTATTTAAATAATTTTTAATAGAGATCAAGTACATAACAAAATAAATCTTCATATGTATTGGTCTTTAAAAACTAAAAAGTAAGAAATGAAAGATTAATCTTTTCAGCTATGGTCAACTGTAGTTTTTTCATTTCTTACAAAGTACCTATATAATATATCACTTTGATTACAGTATTTTCTTTCATTAGTTATTCCGCTTTTTTTAAAAGATGCATAAATTTAATTTTTTCAAAATATTTCCAATATATATTTTTCATTTTTTATGAGAAAATATAAAAATCTACTTTCTCCATAAATATCTATATATTCGTTTCCGCCAAATTTTTGACCATTAGTCATGACCAGTTACATATATTAATTCCACTGGAATTAATACTCTTGAGTTATGACGGTTCTGTTGCAAAGTTTTAAATCTACTATCAAATAAGGTAGAATAATAGAAAAAGATAGCAGGAGGAATGACGATGAATCATTTTAAAGGAAAGCAATTTCAGCAGGATGTGATTATTGTAGCCGTGGGCTACTATCTTCGTTATAACCTTAGCTATCGTGAAGTTCAAGAAATCTT
>NZ_BAAFRV010000031.1:0-9084 GCF_045862035.1 Enterococcus hailinensis
CGTTCAAGCAATCGCATCAAAACGAAACCATATTCCCAGAAAATCATTGAACTATCGTACCCCTCTGGAAAGCTTTTTGAGTTACATGGATGTCGAGATTGTGTCTAGGTTAATTTGACAAATGAAAATACGAATTGTAATCAAAAATACATTTTTGGGAGTTGACAGAAAGTTTTCCTAATTTTATGGCAGAAAACCATTTATTAAATGCTGTATTTGTTTTATACTTATCCATGTATGAGTCCTTTTTATTGGTCTTGGATAAGTCATCCAAGTGCTAGTATAAAGGATTTTTTGTTCTATGGAATAGGTTAAAATTTTAATGCAACACTAGTGAAAATTTTTATATCTTTAGACTCAATGATAAATTCTTTCGTATCCAAGTTAGCCGTTAATGTTGCACTATCACTACCGTTTTTATTTTTACGTGTAATCACTATTTCTGATTCTGATGGCGTTGCTACTTCAATCGTTCCATCCAAATCAAACGCCGCAGATTCATTTCTAAATTTTAAAAGTGCAAATAATTGTTGAATCACTGGCCGTTGCACTTCTTCTTCAATTTCGGCTAAATCATAGTAATGACGATTAATATTACGCCCTTCTTTCGTTGCTTCCAACAGTTCAATATCATTTTTTCCTGCTAATAACCCAACGTAATAAATTTGTGGAATCCCTGGCGCAAATACTTGAATCGCACGTGCTAACAGATAGCTACGGTCATTATCGCCTAATGCACTATAATAGGTGCTGTTAATTTGATAAATATCTAAATTATTGTAATTGGCACTTGAATAGACCTTCTTCACATTCGCCCCGACTTTATACAATTCCTCAGAGGTGTAATCCAATTCTTCATCTGTTAATAAATCACGAGCGTCCACAACACCAATTCCATCATGCGTATCCAATGTTGTAAACTGCTTCATCGGACTCATTTTCAACCAATTGGCTAAACGTTCTGATTTTCCACTATAAAGTGAATACAGAGTGACCATTGGCAAGGCGAAGTCATAGATATAATAATCATGATTGGCAATTTTCATTTGAATGGAATAATGCTCATGGATTTCTGGTAATAATTCGACGTCATATTTCGCTGCTTCTTGACGCACTTCGTCTAAAAGTTCCCAAATATCTGGTTCCACGAAGAAATCATTGGTATCTAATTTTTTAATCGCATAAGCAAACGCATCTAATCGAATTAAAGAACAGCCATGGTTCGCCATATCTTTGATGGTTTCTCGAATAAATTCTTTCACAACTTCTTTGGTCACATCTAAATCAATTTGTTCTTCCCCAAAGGTATTCCAAACCTCTTCTGTCGTACCATCCGCAAATTCTACCGTTTGAAACGGCGCTTTGTCTTTACGCTTGTAGATTAAATCAATATCTTCTTGTGTTGGTCGATTTTCTGGGAAAAATTCATGAATACGGATAAACATTTCTTTGTATGGTGACTGCTCATGGTTTTTTTTGAAATCTTGGAAAAATTTTGATTCACGAGAAATGTGATTAATCATAAAATCAAACATCAAATAATAATCTTCACCTAATGCTTCCACATCTTCCCATGTTCCAAGAGCTGGATCAACTGTCGTATAATCACTCGGCGCAAAGCCTCGATCACCTGTCGATGGAAAAAAAGGCAACAGATGTACACCACCAATAACACCTTGTAAATGTTTGTCTAAGACTTGTTTTAATTCGCCCATGTTTTTTCCTAAACTATCTGCATAGGTGATGAGCATTGCTTCGTTTTTAATTTTCATAATTGTCCTCCATAATTAGCTAATACAATACTTTCAAACGGTCGTAAACGCAATTTTCGACTTTGATCTAATAAAACATCTTCATAATTATTGATTAATACTTGTTGGTACTGTTCATCTACATAATATTCTGTGCACTAGTTGCTTGGTAACGAAGCCTAGCAGTGCTATTACGGCCCCGCTGTTCACTACCTCTTTTGATCTCCCTTGAGATAGTTGAACGGTGTCTGTCTAATCTTCTTGCTATCTCAGATTGTGACAACCCTTCATCAAGGTATGCTTCAATTTTGCCACGTTCCTCTGCTGTTAGGTGAGCGTATGCCATAATCATTCAGTCCCCCTGCCCTAGTTAAAGCCAACGACCTCAGATGATTTGACAATGAACCTTCACAGATATGAATGTGACCTCCCACACAGACTCACTTGAAATCAAGTCAGTCTACCCGAATAAGGGTATCATATCTGTGTTCATTATCAAATCGCTACATCCACTATAAACCCCTTACATATAGCCATAGAATAACATAACTATCCATTGTATAACAGGTGTTTGTTGCACTTTATTTTGGTAACCAGGGCCTGGCTTGGTTTTTCAGCTAAAATAACCGTACTCATTAACTATCCCTCTTTTCATTGTTTTTTCTTTGATCTACGGTCACGTTATATCTTGCTCGATACCTTCTAAACGTTCGGCGATTGATTCCAGTTTGTTCTTCAACTTCTTTATCGGATAAACCATTCAAAAACAAATCGAAAGCGTGTTGTAAACGTGGATCATTTTCTTTGAATTTAGGTTGTCGCCCTTTGAATTTTCCTTTTTTCTTAGCAATTTCAATTCCTTGGGCTTGGCGTTCTTTAATTCGTTTGCGTTCAGATTCCGCTTGGTACTTATACAATTCAATCACTAAATTATTAATCAGCCGTCTTAAATTTTCATCTTCAATACCATTCATTGAGGGTAAATTTAAGACTTCCAGGGTTGCCCCCTTAATTTGAATTTGATTCATCAATTCTGTTAATTCTTTATTATTTCGTCCTAATCGATCTAATTCAGTAACAACAACTATATCCCCTTCACGAATATAGTTAAGCATAGCTTGTAATTGTGGACGTTCGACCGATTGACCGCTTAATTTGTCTGAAAAGACCTTAGAAACGCCCTGTAACGCTTGTAATTGCCGATCTAAGTTCTGTTCTTTGCTACTGACACGTGCATAACCAATTTTAGCCATTTTCAACCAACCTCTAAAATTCTCTCGGTTGCAATAACCAATCAGCTATATCTACTTTTTCAATTTCAAATTGCTTATCAGAAATTGTCTTTTCGTAAGCGATAAAATCTTGCGCATATTGTTGCTCATTAAAAATAGCCACCACTTCGTCATTTTCTAAAACTCGATAAATAAATTTTTTCATTTTACTCCTCCTATTATGCTCAACTTAAATGACCTATTCATAAAGTCAATTATACTGCTAAAATCATATTAGGACAAATAAGTATACTCTATTGACCTAACAAAGATAGAAATTCAAAAAACAAGTGTTCGCTACGCTCTCACTGCCCCTCGACGTTTTAGTAGCCTTTCCCTCACTTCGTTCAGTCCAAGCCAACTAAAAATTTTCGGGCTACTCTCTCCTTTACCCTAAAAAAATAAATCAAAATGCAGTCTTTTAATCCCTTCTAGTTAATCAAACAAAAAACGAGAACGAAAAACAAAGACCTCAACGTCGCAAAGAGGGTAAAAATCTCTTAAAGGGATTTTTGCCCTCTTTGCGACGATGAGGTCTACTTGGAATTTCTTCTATCAAATTAAGCTTAAGTAAATTTTCAATCGCTCCATACATAGTTCCTGCTGCTACCTTAACTGATCCATCACTTAACTTATCAATTTCTTGAATAATAGCATATCCATGAACGGGTGTAGTTAAAACTAAAATAATCTTAATTGTCAAATTAAGATATAAAAAAAGAAATACAACTAGTTTCTAAAAAACAACTAAAGATAGTTGCTTATTAATATAAATGTAAATACGTATCAGAGATATAAATGTAATGGCATGGCTTTGCTCCTGGAGACAAGATTAATTTGTCATACCCCAACGTGTATGTTTCTTGATCGGTTTGCACGACCACTTCTTTGTTGTTGGAGTCGATGGAAATAGCTTCACTATTTGGTCGTACGTCTAAATTGAACCTTGCTTGCAAAGATTCTGGAGTTTGAACTAACAAATCCGTCCGTTCATCAATTTCTCCAGCGACATAATAAGGCAAACCACAATTAGCAAATGACACATATGCCCTTTTTCTAACACGATAACTTCTGCTCTTTCATCCAAACGTCTTAACCGTGTAGCAGCAGACATACCACCTGCTACACCACCAATAATGACAATTCTCATTAATTCTTGCCTCCTTTTTTTGCTCCTGCCCATGCCATCATGCCGCCACGGACGTTGATAACATCATGTCCTTGTTTCAGCAATATTTTCGTCGCTCGTTTACTGCGCATCCCAGATTGGCACACTACGTAGACTTGACCCTTCGGGGTATAGGTAGAAACTTTAGCCAATGGAATATTTTTTGCACCTGGAATATGACCAATTTTGAATTCATGCGGTTCTCTCACATCAATAATTTGCGGCTTTTCGGATAATTTATTCTCCAGTTCAGTAGTCGAAATCGTAGGTGTTTTTTTGAAAAACATATTTTTACTCCTCATAATAGTAATTATTCTGCTGTTACTTTTTCCATTAAATACTCTTTTAGTACTTCTTTTGGTTGGTAGCCAACTATTTTTTCAATAGGCTGACCATCTTTATATAAAACCATGGTAGGAATGCTCATAATGCCCAGTTGACTAGCTATTACATTGTTTTCGTCAATGTTCAACTTTGCAATTTTAATTTCAGGTGCAAATTCTGCTTCTAATTCTTCTAATACTGGTCCTAACATCTTACATGGCCCGCACCAAGGAGCCCAAAAATCGACTAATGTAATACCCTCTTTTACTTCTGATGCTAATGTTATATCAGTTACTTTTACTGTCATTTGATTGTTCCTCTCCTTTTATCTTATGTCTGTTATTTCTTTTCAATGAAAATGTACTTGGCACTGGATCATATCCGCCTTTAACAAATGGATGACACCGCATAATACGTGCTGCTCCCATTAGAGACCCTTTTGCTGCTCCGTGTTTTTCAATCGCATCAACAGCATAGTGCGAGCAGGTGGGATAATAACGACAACTCGGTGGAAACAACGGCGAAATTCCTTTTTGATAACCTTTTATACTTAATAAAATGATATTTTTCATTTATATACCCCCATGCATATTTTTTGTAAAGCATTTTTCAAAAAGAATAAAAACGACCATAATATGTCGGTATTTCCGAATCTTGTATTAAGAGCTAGTGGATAAAGTTACATGACCTTCCTCCCTATGGGCAAAAAAAACTATAGAGGACACTTTTTTTAGTGTCCTCTATAGGGGTCCATTTTAGTTCACGAGAAAGTCTTTTTTATATTTATTTAGCAGCGTCCACTACTTCTTTTAATGTTGATTCAACTTCTCTAGCAATCATTGTCAAATTATCATCTTTGATAATAGTGTCCATGATTTGGAATTCTTATTGGATAGAAATTTCTTTCTAGAACATGATTTCGTCGAAAGTTCTCATTGGTTGAGGATAGGCATGTTCAAAACAATCAGTCCGATATCCTTTTAATCCAGTTGCTGCACTATATAAAAAATTTCATCATAGTTTCGCCCTAGTCGTTCCAAAGATTCGATGACAAAAATATCCTTCTTCCTTAAAAAATGAAGTTCTTTTTGTAATTATTCTCGTGAGGTCTTCTTTTAACTACATAAAATTGTAACCACTGGTTTTAAGAGTAGTGTATCATCCCAAATCATATAATTAATTGACTGCGATTGTTATAAAACTCACGGTAAGCCATATAACTAGCAATAAACGAAGAAATCGCAGTAACTGAAATCAACATAAACATCACAACAATTTGGTAACGAATCGCTTGAACAGGATCAATTCCCGCAAAAATCAACCCTGACATCATACCTGGTAGGCTGACAAGTCCAACCGTTTTTGTTCGGTCAATAGAAGGAGCCATGCCCGTTTTGACGCTTTCTCTTACAATACTCATGGACGCTTGTTTTTTATTGGCTCCCAATGCCAATTTTTCCAATACCTGTTGGCGTTGGTCCGTAAATTTTGAATTCAAAGACCGATAGGTCACTCCAATCGCAGTCATGGCGTTGCTGGCAATCATGCCTGTAATTGGAACGATTTGGGAAGGGGTCCAGTCAATGACTCCTGAAAAAACAAGAATGAGTAAGGACAAGGCTGTTCCTACTCCAATAGCCGTCGTTGAAATTTTAAAAGAGCGGTTGATCCCCTCACTGCGTGTATGGGCGTTATAAGAAGCGTTGAACACAATGAACAAAACCATCGCTAAAGTGAGAAAGTTGTTATCCACTCGTAATACGTAGCTCAATACATATCCAATAAGGAATAATTGAACGACAGCGCGAATTCCCGCAATAAAAATGTCGTTTCCTAATCCCAATTTCTCTTTGTAATCAATCAACAAGGCAACTATCAAGAGGACAGAGGATAAAAGCAAAGAAAGATTACTGATTTCCAAATTGTTTGTCATTTCGATTCCTCCATTTTTCCACCTTTGATAGTAATCAGACGAGAAGCTTGGTCGATTTCTTCCTGGTTGTGAGTGACGGCCAACACCGTAGTTTGTTGGTCTTTCATCATGTCTCGGACTAAATCAAGGACAATCGCTCTGTTTTCTTGGTCCAATGAACTGGTAACTTCATCCAGGAGCAACACTTTCGGTTGATACATCAAATTTCGGACCAATGCAACCCGTTGTTTTTCCCCTCCTGATAGTTCCTTGACCTCTTTCGATAAGTAAGTTTCAGGTATTTGAACTCGTTCTAACAATTTTTTTGCACGTTCCCGATCAAATCCTTCTTCTCTTATGCGGGCAGGAAAAGACAAGTTCTCTTGAACTGTCTCATCGAATAGAGAAGCGTTTTGAAAGAAATAAGAGACTTCTTTTCTATACTCCACAGGATCGATTTTTTGCAGATCCGTACCTCGATAATAAATTTTTCCGGAAGTTGGGGAAAGCAGCGTACCAATTAATTTCAAAAGGGTACTTTTTCCACTTCCAGAAGGACCAGAAAAAACAATCACTTCCCCTTTGTTTACTGTAAAAGAGATATCTTGAAGGATTTGGTTTCCGTTTGCCTGAAAACCAACCTTCTCTAATTGAAACAATGAATCACTCATACCACTTCTCTCCTTTATAAAAAAGCCCTGCACCAGTGGACCATCCATACGGGTGCAGGGCTTTTGTTTCATCCTAGTGTACCTCAGTGTTCGTTTGGATCGTTTTTGGCGTCTTCATGAGTAGGGTGAACCGTTCCTTCAAGGTGATCTGGACCAGCATAAATGGTATACAGTCTGAGCGGCTTATCACCGGTGTTTTCGATGTTGTGCCACATGTCCGCCGGAACAAATACGGCGTCATCATCCATCACTTTTTGTTGAACATGTAAGTTATCTTTAGAAGGCCCCATTTTACACACGCCTTCTCCTTCTTCAATACGGATAAATTGGTCAATGCCTTCGTGCACTTCCAAACCGATGTCATCGCCCGGTTGAATGGACATTACGGTGACTTGCAGTTTACTGCCTGTCCAAATGGTCGTCCGGTAATTATCATTTCCTGTGGTGGCGTCTTCAATATTAATGATATACGGCTTCTTCCCATGATCCTTGTAGTCTATTTCCATCTTCCATTCCTCCTAGTCTTTATACTGAAACAATGATACCTACTTCTTATTTATAATAATTCTAATTAATGATACCACATCTAAAATTCTATGCAAAAAAATTGGCTTTTTGGAGAGCGATTCTAAACAAAGACCATATAACGCGCAATTACAATTGGTACCCCTTAATCCTCAGCACATAAAGGAAAAAATATGGAATCAAAAAATAACCGATATGTACTCTGGTTATGACTTGAATCAGGGAGAATTTCAGAGACGACACATCATACTTTTTTAGTTTGCACTTGTAAACTAACTAGCGTACATTAAGTTTATGCTCACTATCAAGCGTTGTCAATCCTTTAGACTCTTATCAATTTCGAAAGAAAGTAGCAAGGTTATTGATTGTGACTGTAAAAGTGGGGTGTTCCTATAAGCACATTAAACTATCTTCTCTAATTTATCATGCTATTTAAATTCTGTTTTTTCATGAGAATTTTTGTCCAAAACTTGTTAAAATGATTTTAAAAAATACTTACATACACAATCCCCAAAAGACACTAATGTCATTTCAGTCAAAAAAGATACCGCAGAAAATTTCCACCTGAGATTCAATACGATATTACTCTCTTGACAGCCAGCTTAATTCCTTAGTTGAATAGATTATTAAAGTGCACAAAAAAACAATGCGGCGTTTGTTATATTTTCTGGTATAAGCGACGGTGCTATAAACTTTTTTGCAGATTAAAAATCATATGAATTTAACTCCAGTAATAAGAGTTTAAGTGCCAATGCATGCATGATTCTTTCAATTTCCGTTTTATGAGTAGACAGAGCGATTCCTTCATTGCATTGGAAAACGAGTTTGTTTCTCGTAATATGTATGCTCTCAATTTTGGTTGCATAGTAGGTTCTGTTGCAAAGTTTTCCAAAAAATCTATTTTAGTGTAAAATTGAGAAAAAAGACAGAGAGGACAGAGTAATGAATCATTTTAAAGGCAAACAATTCAAAAAAGACGTCATTATTGTCGCTGTTGGTTACTACCTGCGTTACAATCTAAGCTATCGTGAAGTTCAGGAATTGTTATATGATCGTGGAATAAATGTTTGTCATACTACGATTTATCGTTGGGTGCAAGAGTACAGCAAAGTCCTCTATTATCTTTGGAAGAAGAAAAATAGACAATCCTTCTATTCATGGAAAATGGACGAAACCTATATCAAAATTAAGGGACGTTGGCATTATCTTTATCGTGCAATTGATGCGGACGGCTTAACCTTAGATATCTGGTTACGAAAGAAACGGGATACGCAAGCAGCCTATGCTTTCTTAAAACGACTCCATAAACAGTTTGGTGAGCCGAAAGCAATTGTTACCGATAAAGCACCTTCTCTTGGCTCCGCCTTTAGAAAGTTACAGAGTGTGGGTTTATATACTAAGACAGAGCACCGAACTGTGAAGTATCTTAACAATTTAATAGAACAAGACCATCGACCTATTA
>NZ_BAAFRV010000032.1:0-8102 GCF_045862035.1 Enterococcus hailinensis
CAGAACATCGTACCATTAAATACCTGAATAATTTGATTGAACAAGACCATCGTCCAGTAAAGAGACGCAATAAATTCTATCGAAGTTTACGCACTGCCTCTACCACGATTAAAGGCATGGAAGCCATTCGAGGATTATATAAGAAAACCCGAAAAGAAGGCACTCTCTTCGGGTTTTCGGTCTGTACTGAAATCAAGGTATTATTGGTAATCCCAGCTTAAATCATAGATACCGTAAGGGATTTTATTCTTTATTTAAAACTTTGCAACAGAACCGTATTATTAGATGAAATTGAAAAGGCTGATCCACAAGTATTAACGTTACTGTTACAAGTGATGGATGATGGGCGCTTAACGGATGGACAAGGCAATGTCATTAATTTCAAAAATACGATTATTATTGCTACTTCTAATGCTGGATTTGGTAATGAAGCATTAAGTGGTGACAAGCAACGAGATCAGTCATTAATGGATAAGTTAGCACCATTTTTCCGCCCAGAATTTCTGAACCGTTTTAATGGAATCGTGGAATTTTCACATCTGACTAAGCAAGACTTAAGTCAAATTGTCGATTTGATGTTGGCGGATGTACAAAAAACTTTAGCCAAAAAATCCATCAAACTTGAGGTAACTAAAGCGGCCAAAGATTGGCTGATGGAACAAGGCTATGATGAAGCAATGGGTGCGCGGCCATTACGGCGAGTAATTGAACAACAAATTCGTGATAAGGTAACAGATTTCTACCTTGACCACTTAGATGTCAAAAACTTGAAGGCTGATTTAGTGGATGCTGAGATTGTGATATCGGCAGCTTAGCTTAAATCAGTGTTCATAAATAACTTTATATAAGAGGAGATTTATTGGGAAGGAGATTGCTTGATAGATCTCCTTTTTTCGTTGATTTTCACCATTTGATATTAATCTATTGGGGACCTGCAACAGTTTAGTTAACAGTCGGTTAGATTACTTATTTTCTTCGCCTCAAATTGTCGAGGAGTCATCATAAATTTTGTATGGATTCTTTTGTTTGGATAGTAGTCTTCTAAATAATCTTGAATCAACACCTTCATCTCTATTTTACTTTTATGCTTGTTGGGTTCGATTAATTCTCGTTTGATTGATCGATGAAACGATTCGATTACCGCATTGTCAACAGGAGTCCCAGGTTGGCTCATTGAATGTGTAATGTGGTGGTCGGTCAACAGCTCTTGATAGCTAAGAGACCGATATTGGCTACCTCTATCGGAATGAATTACCGTAGGCAATTCTCCTTTATAAATTTGTAATGGATGGATGACAATTTCTTTTTTCATGTTTGAATCCAACATATAGCAACGTGGAATACGAGTTGCTAAGTCAATGTAGGTGGACAAATAGAGGCGACCGTCATTACAAGGAATGTAAGTAATATCTGTCACCCAAACAGCATCGATTTGGCTCTGTTCAAATTGTCGATTCAATAAATTTTCTTTTACTATTTCTTCGATTGCTTTTCCTCTGCCATAAGAAGATTGGCGTCGATGAAATCCTTTTGCGCATAAATTCATTCCACGCATAAGGACCGCCACAACACGTTTATTGGTTTCGATTCCTTCATCGTAAAGTTGTTGAGCGATTCTTGGAGATCCGTATCGACCTTTGTGTTCGTAGAACACTCGCTTAATATTCTGTTTTAAAAAATTATGGCGAAGTTGAGTCCTACTGGGTTGACGATTCCGCCATAAATAATATCCTTGCCTACTTACATTTAAAATCCTGCACAAAGTTTGAATTGAATATTGTTGATGATGTTTGTGAACAAACTCAAAACGAACTACTTTTTTTGCTTCACAAACGTGTCGAACTTTTTTAGAATTTCATTTTCCTCTGTTAGCCGTTTATTTTCCTGTTCAAGAATGTAGAAATCTACTTTATCAGGTAATCTTTTTCCTTGTCCAGCAAAAGCATTTTTTCCGTATCGATGATATTCTGAAACCCATCGGGAAATTGTTGGACGAGAGATATTGTATTCTTCAGCAATTTTCTTGGTAGTTACTTTTTTCTCAAGGATATCCTGTGAAATCTTTAGTTTAAATTCACGATCATATGTTTTTCTCAATAGAGTTCATTCCTTCCGGTAACGTAACTGATAGTCAAGAAAAGTGTATCATAGCCCATTGAGTAATATGGGTAGCGTCAAGAATCTTGTGTAAATGAAATGCCTCCGTACATATAATATGTAGTTAATTTAAATAAAGGATGATTCCAGGGTGTCCTGAAGTCCTTTGAATCCGCGATGGATTCGCTTCATGGACTTCTTGTTGTAGACATTAAACTGAGAAACCAGGAATCGATCCAGTGAATCTTCCGTTGGAAATTGTTCTTTGTGGTTGGTGTTGCGTTTGAGATGTTTGTTAAAGTTCTCAATGAAGTTGGTTGAATACAATGAACCGCGAATAGCTGGTGGGAAATCCATGAAAGTGAGCAGATTCGGCATTTTAAGCAGATTTTTGATTAACTTGGGATAGGTCTGATGCCAGTTGTTGGCGAAGTCATTCAATTTTCGTACCTGGCATGACATTTAGTGGGACTTCAATACCATGGGGATTTGAATGGCAATAAAAAAGAGGGTGAGCTATCATGAAAATTTCTAAATTTAAAATTTACCATATAATTTTAGTCGTTGTTTTTATTTTAGCTTTAGTATTTCTAAAATATGATCAAAGTTTGTACCGAAATATTTTTTTTATAGTCTTAATTATTTCTTTAATTGTGAAAATTATATATGATTATGTAAAAAAGAATAAAACAACTAAAAAATTTAACTGATAAAAAAATTGTAATGACAAAAGAGCGGATCTTTTATAGATCCGCTCTTTTTTATTTTGCTACTTCAGTACGAGTTAATTCTGGCATATCAGCTGTAAGATAGTTACGTGCGAAATCCAGATCTGTGATCCAATCTTTTATATGATCTCTTTGAATAATAAGCGGCATACGATCATGTATTGGGGATACT
This sequence comes from Enterococcus hailinensis, assembly GCF_045862035.1. NCBI lineage: Bacteria > Bacillati > Bacillota > Bacilli > Lactobacillales > Enterococcaceae > Enterococcus > Enterococcus hailinensis. The sequence goes on from NZ_BAAFRV010000032.1 coordinate 2,998, forward strand.
GAATCGTTAGGTTTTGTCGTCATAATAATCGATTCCGTTTCAAATCCTGCACCTGTTTTATGCACACGATAAAATCCTCCCAAATAAAAAACATCATTATCCCCTGCAGTAAACAATAGTTTTCGTTTTTCGGAATCCCACTCATAGAATCCGGAGACTGGTATGACGCAGCGAGTTTCTCTGAAGGCTTTAGAAAAAGTCTTCTTTTCTTCTACTGTTTCTGAACGTGCGTTGATCACAAGTTGACCAGGCTTAAATCCTTGGAAACCCCACTGAGTGATTCCTGGTACTACTCTTGAATCCTGATTAAGTCCTAGTGTTACTATATAATTAGTTGGAAAAATTTCATTAAAACCAACACGAATATGTTTACCTGTAGTATTTAAAACGACGTGGTCATAGTAGCTTCTTAATTCATTTGAAGATAAATCAAAAAAATATCTTCCACACATATTCTCCCCCTCCTTTTCTAATTTATTTAAAAAACGTGTGTCAGAGAGCTATTCTAAGGCGATTTCAAAGTCAAATGATGGACAATGGATCTTCAATCATCATCTGCAAAGTCCTGATAATACTCATTTTTGATTAACTCAATCTCTTTTTCTATTTTACTCTCTTTTTTCTTTTGCTTTTTGCGAGAAGATTTTCCGTCCTGAAAATAGTCAACCTTAAACCATTTTTCCTCTTTTTTTATAGATACGTGTCGAACGTCTGTCCAATAGATCGCTTGTTCATTCAATACAAAATAGTCTTCATATGCTTCACCTAGAAATTGTCCTTCGACAGGATCCAAAAATCGCCCAAATTCGTCTTTAGTGTTTAACTGCAGCGTTATAGGTTTATGATAAAGGAAAGACTCTGAAAGTATTGTGTCGATCTCCTCACGATTCATTAACTCCAAACCAACAACTTCTTTCTTAGCCCAGGCTTCATTTTCTAAAACGCCTTTCATCAAATCATCCATGGCGTAAGCCGTTGCCCACTTCAATCCGAATGGCCGGTCCCTGTATTGATTATAGTCCGTAAATGTTTTCTTAGTACGTTTTACCATGACCTTCAGCACCTTCAAGTCCAGACATACCACCTGCATGTCCTCCGACAAGGCTGCTGCGAGCGATCGCACGTCCACCTTCCATTATGCTATTTGCATGAACGATCGATTTAAACCCGAATTTTTTGCGTATAGTATCTACCACATAATCGATTTTTAAGTCTTTTACTTGCTCGTCCGGATCTTCAAAGAGATCAAGCTGCAAAGCTTTAGAATAAACGAGCTTTGAACAGTTTACTGCCATATTTCGAATGTCCGGGTATTTGTAATGACGATCAAATATCTGCAATAAGTAGTTTGCTATTTGTTTGCTGCTATTAGTTGCTGGCACCTTCATTTGCTGGTGAAATCCTCGATTTCCTGATCGATCGACGTAGCCCATTGAAAAGCCGATCCACAAAGAAACGACTTCAGCTTTCGCTCCAGATCTCCGCAATCTTGTTGCTACTTGATCGGCCATTTCTTTGATTACAATTTCTATTTCTTTTCGGCGTGTATAGTCCCGATTTAAGACCTGACTGTTCCCTATCGACTTAGATTTTACTTTGTATTTCTGACCTAAGAATGATCGATCGATGCCCCAGCTGTGTGCATACAGTTGAGTACCTAAGACGCCAAAATTTTGCTTCAGCTGATAATAATTTGCGTGTGCCAGATCATGCATAGTAAATATGCCCATTCGGTTCAGTCTGATTGCTGTCCGACGTCCTATCCCCCAAACGTCTGTAATGTTTTCTACAGACCAAAGCTTTTGCTGAACGTCTTCATAGCGCCATTCTGCTTTCATATCTGCATTTTTTTTGCTTTCGAGGTCTAGTGCGAACTTGGCCAAGAGCGGATTGTCACCTATCCCGATCGTTGTGAAGATTCCAGTTTGTCGATAAACGTCTGTTTGAATCATTCTCGCCAGCTCTCTTGCGTCCTTTGCACCGAACAGTTTTAATGAGTCTGTGACGTCCACAAAGCTCTCATCGATGCTGTATACGGAATGATTTTGTTCGTCAGCGTATTTCTTGTAAATATTGTTAATCTCCATATTCTTTCTCATATACAGTGCCATTCTCGGTGGTGCGATCACGAGGTCTTCCGGATACGGAAAAGGAAGATCCCGTGATCGACTGACATTAGAAATTCCATAGGCTTTTTTTGCGGCCGGACTCGATGCCAGAATCAACCCACTTCCTCGCTGAGAAGGATCGTCTGAAGGATAGGACATGACAACTAATTTTGTCTTTAAAGGACTTAGCCCTCTTTCTACACATTCTACGGATGCATAAAATGATTTACAGTCGATACAAAGAATATCCCTTGAAGGTTCTTTCGTGTAATCAAACTTTGGATTTACGTCAAAATGCATAACCATGCTAAATCCCCTTTTCAAAAAAAGATACGTTTTATATACACATTAGAACATACGTTCGTTTTATTAGTCAAGGAAATTAAATGATTAAAAACAGGATCATAAATTATTTGCTAATCAATTATAGTATATCTTATACATAAAATAATAAAGTATAAGATATACATTTGTTTTAGTATAACTTATACCATAAACGTTATTCTGGAATTTTATCAGAATGATTTTTTACGTCAGCCAGAACATTAATTCAAGGTATTTATAGTATATATCTGCTAATAAATGAAATATAGCAAATATATTAAATATATTTAGTATATCTTATACATAAAATAATAAAGTATAAGATATACGTTTGTTTTAGTATAACTTATACCATAAATACTATTTTGAAATTTTATCAGAGTGATTTTTACGTCAGCCAGAACATTAATTCAAGGTATTTGTTGTATGGATCTGCTATTAAATGAAATATAGCAGATATATTAAATATTTTCAGTATAACTTATACTTTTTATCAATATATAAAGTATAAAATAAATATTGATTAAAATAAATATATAAGTTATACTTTAAATAAAGATAAAAGAAAGTAGGTAAAAATATGACAGCAACTACTTATACAGTCGGGAACTTTAAAGGTGGAGTAGGAAAAACCAAGATAGTTACAATGCTAGCTTTTGATAATGCTGTAGTAAATAAGAAAAAAACACTGGTAATAGATATTGATCCGCAAGCCAACGCTTCACAAATATTAGCAAGAACTGTTGACTTAGATCATATTGGTAAAACAATAGTAGATGGGATCAACGAAGAAGACCTTTCAATTTGTATAACGCCGATTATGGAAAATCTAGATTTAATTGCATGTGATACAAGTTTTAGATCGTTTTCTAACTATGTTCTTGCTAACTTTGAAGATGAGAAAGAACAAATCATGGTTTTAGAAAAATTATTGGAACCTATCAAAGAAAATTATGAGACTATTTTTATTGATGTGCCTCCAACTATTAGTGCATATTCAGATAATGCTATGGCGGCCTCTGATTACAGTATAATAGCTTTTCAAACACAAGAGGAATCGTTGGATGGAATTGGAAAATATGTTGGGTACCAAAAATTTATGATTAACAACTACGATATTGACCTTGAAGTGATTTCTATAATTGCATGCATGCTTGAACCAGACGATGATTTAGATAAAAGTGTATTGAGCGAGGCTATAGATTTATATGGATCCGCTGTGTCTAAGAATATTGTTAATTTCCAAAAACGACTAAAACGTTATTCAAGAGAAGGAATATCTTTGAAAAAGTATCGAAACGGAAATTATGATCAATGGGACTATAGGGCACATGAACCGTTTATAAAAATACTAGCCGAACTTGAATCACGCAGAAAGATATTTGAAGAATAGCTAGGAGGGAAAGAATATGAGTGAAAGGAAAGAATTTAATGTTGATACCAAAGTTGATACAGAATATGCTGGTCTCTTACAACCAGGAATAAAAAAGAAAAAATCTGTATCAATTAGAGGAGAAAACGAATTTGGACACTCTTCTTTGATGAATAAGAAACCAAAGGCGACTACTTCAGCAGCAAGTAAAAAACGAGGACGTCCTATAGAAATTACAGATGAAAGATTTAAAGTTACAAAGCCAAAAAAAATATCTCCTGCTTTGGAGTCAAAATTAAACGTACTACAAGACTATGTTGAGGAACTTCAATCAGTTCAGGGTAGGATTACCTTTGAAAAACTTATTGACACTTTATCGGAAGCGTATATTACGCAAAAATTAGGTGTGGCGAAAGAGGAACATTTGAGAGAAGAAATAAAAGATGCATTTGATAAGCTTTAATTTTTTCAAGTCATTCAACAATAAAAGTATAAGTTATTATTGATTACCAAAACATAAAGTATAACTTATACTTTATGTTTTGGTATTACAGAATAATTGTTATCAGGAAAAGCTTATTTTAAAGGTATCGTTTGATTATCTGTTGTAATAATTTAAAGTATAAGATATACAATAAAGTCTAATTAGGTATAACTTATATGAGGTTTATTTAAGTATAACTTATACTTTATAAAAATTTCTTCTTGTACAAATTTAACTGTTTTGTTATATTCAAATAAATAATACATATAAAAAAGAGACGGATAAAAAAGTGAATTTGGCCTCACTTCTTCATCTGAATCACATACAACACTATGTGTTCTCGCTCGTCTCATGGAAATTATGTAAGTGGCTGGAAACCACTTATGTGATTTGAATAAATCTATTCGGACTACCAATCCGAACCTATAGGTCTATTTTACCATTTTTTGACGAGCAACTCAATATATATACGCTTATTTTGTCATTCCTTTGAGACTTCTAAGCCATTGAGAGAACACAAATCTTTAAGATTATTTGTGTTCTCTTTTTGTTTAGGAAGGAATAACAGTCATGGCAGCTTCTTTGGATGTCGTATATTCGACGGTATTACAAAATGGTATCCGTAAATTTAAATATAAAAACAGCCACTTAAAACCGGTCTCTTTTAGTGATCAGTCGGGAAAGGGGGCTATTTTTGCGTACCGTTCAAAGGAACACATGATCGAGGGGATTGGACTAGTGATCACTTCAGAAGAAGGGGTGATCGAAAACAATAATCGATTCACTCATTGGACACCAAATGTATTTCGCTATGGAA
>NZ_BAAFRV010000033.1:0-7718 GCF_045862035.1 Enterococcus hailinensis
CAGAACATCGTACCATTAAATACCTGAATAATTTGATTGAACAAGACCATCGTCCAGTAAAGAGACGCAATAAATTCTATCGAAGTTTACGCACTGCCTCTACCACGATTAAAGGCATGGAAGCCATCCGAGGATTATATAAGAAAACCCGAAAAGAAGGCACTCTCTTCGGGCTTTCGGTCTGTACTGAAATCAAGATATTATTGGGAATCCCAGCTTAAATCATAGATACCGTAAGGGATTTTATTCTTTATTTAAAACTTTGCAACAGAACCTTTTTTTTTCAAGAACTCAAAAAAGCGGAAAATCCCAGATTTAAAAATCTGAGTTTCCGCTTTTGTCATTTCAAGGATGGACTATTGTCTCAGCCTCTTCTAATTTATTCTTAAGATATTTTTACTTTCTCTGCAGGTGCTGATACTTCTTTTTGTTCTTTTCGACCTTTCAACTTATACTTCATTAATCTCATGCCATTGAAAATTACCACCAAGATACTACCTTCATGAACCAACATTCCGATAGACATATTCATCCATTCGCTGAAGAAGACGCTGGTCAACAAGACCAACACTACTCCAATTGAAATCACGATATTTTGTTTCATATTATTTGCGGTGGCTTTTACTAATCCTAATGCGTGAGGCAAGTTGCTGAAGTTCGAGTTCATTAAAACGACATCGGATGTTTCAATCGCTACGTCCGTTCCGCTTCCCATTGCGATTCCAATGTCTGCTAAAGCTAAGGACGGACTATCGTTAACGCCATCTCCAACAAAGGCTACAATTTGACCACGTTGTTGAAGTTTTCCGATATAAGCCGATTTGTCTTCCGGCAACATGTGGCCGTGAGCTTCGGTCAAACCAAGTTCGCCGGCGACCACATCAACGGTTCCTTGGTTATCTCCTGAAAGAACGACTAGATTTTTCACGCCCAAGTCTTTTAATTCCTGCAAATTAGCTTTCACACCCGGACGGACTTGATCGCGAATGCCCATCAGTACTTTTAATTCACCGTCGACCGCTGTCAAAACGAGAGAGTTCCCTTGTTGTTCAAACCGTTTGACATCTTTTTGCACTTTTTTGCTGAGAGTGACATTTTCTTTTTCCATCAAGGCCACATTCCCAACAGCCACTCTATGTCCAGCTACACTTGAAACGATTCCGCCGCCTTTCACGACTTCAGTTCCTTCAACAGGATAAAAATTTGTTTCTCCAATTTGATTTAAGACCGCTTTTGCTAATGGATGATCTGATTCCCGTTCCACACTGGCCAGATAGCCAAGCGTTTCAGCAGAATCTTTTTCATACAGTTCAGTCGCTGCAACGGTTGGGTTTCCGACAGTTAAAGTACCTGTCTTATCAAATACAATTGTATCCACATTGCTGAAGTCTTGAATGACTTCACTCCCTTTTAAAAGAACACCGTTACGAGCACCATTCCCGATACCGGCAACGTTTGAGACAGGCACTCCGATAACTAATGCGCCTGGGCAACCTAGAACCAAGATGGTGATTGCTAACTCAATATTTTGACTGAACGCCCATACAACAATTGCCAGAACCAAGACAGCTGGTGTGTAGTATTTAGAAAAGCGATCAATGAACCGTTCCGCTTCGGATTTAGAATCTTGTGCTTCTTCCACGAGTTCAATAATTTTTCCAAATGTGGTGTCCTCACCAACTCGGTCAGCTCTGATTTGAATCGTTCCGTTTTCTAAAATGGTTCCTGCAAAAACTTCTGCATCAGCTAGCTTGTTGACCGGAACAGCTTCCCCTGTAATGCTAGCTTCATTGATATGCCCTTCGCCCGTAAGGACTGTGCCATCCACTGGAACTTTCGCACCCGTTTTAACGAGCAAGATATCCCCTTCATCTACATCATCCACTTCTACTTCTTCAAATTCGCCATTATCCATTTGTTTCAAGGCGCTTTCGGGTGCCATTTCAGTCAATTCTTTGATAGCAGATCGCGTTTGGTTCAATGTTCGTTGTTCCAAGTAGTGTCCGAATAAGAATAAGAACGTGACAATAGCCGATTCTTCATAATTTTGAATAAAAAGCGCACCAATCGCTGCAATACTGACTAAGACATCAATACTGATGACTTTGACTTTCATTGCTTGAAACGCTTGAATGGCAATTGGCGTAATCCCAAAGACAGAGGCGATGATCAAAGACCACTCTGAAAGTCCTACGTTTTCTAAAACAAAGTGACTGAAGAAACCGAGTGCGATTAACAATCCACTAATGACGGTGATAACATTTTTCTTGCTTAATATATATTGTTGCATGCTTTTTCCCTCCAAATTTAATTTCTCTTTTATTGATAAACACAGTATAAGATAATTGCCTAAGTAATTAATTGACTGACATCAAGTTTTGAAAAAATACGTGTCCCTTCTCACTATTTTTTTGATCTAACAGCCTCAATGACACTTATTCCTCTTTACAGTTATAACGATACCCTCTTTTTATCGAATAAAAATTTACGGCTATCAAGTTTAGAAAGTTCTCTTTTATCGTTTCTAAGCACCTCGAATCGGATTGCAACAAAAAAAGCAATCCTGAAAAAATAGCTTTTCTTCCAGAATTGCCTAGTTCATTTAATCTGTTAAGCGGCCTTGACTTTTGTTTTAAGGACCGGATAGCCTACGTTTTCGATAGCTTTTTGAATCTCTTCAATCGAAGTGACAGCTGAATCAAAATTGGTTTTGACTTTGCTGGAGTTGAATAATACTTTAATGCTGTCTTTATCAACACCGTTAACTGATTTTACGGCACCTTCAATTTTTTGCATACAACTTGGACAAGACAACGTTTCTAATTGCAATATAGCTTTTTCCATAATTCCTATCTCCTTTATGTGTTTTTATTTTATCGGCAGCAGATTAATGAATACTGCCTTTTCCTCTTTACAACTGTAATATAGCTCACTTTTAGCAAACAAAAATTGACGCATATCAAGTTCTGCACTTCTTTTTATCTTTTTGCTCAATTCACCATCTTAATAGTCTTTTTCTGCCCCTTATTGCCATCAGAATAATAAGAAATTGGTTGATAGTCTTGTCTGCGTATAAACCATATTGCAATCGCGCCAATAAACAGGGCCAGAGACAAGGCTTGCGAAACGCGGATCCACTCGCCAATCCATAAACTGTCCGTTCGCATACCTTCAATGAAGAACCGACCCACTGAGTACCACAAAACGTAACTCAAAGCGACTTCTCCTTGACGCAAAAGCTGTTTTCGGTTCCGTATAGTGACGATGAGGACAAAGCCCAACAAACTCCACAATGACTCGTATAAAAAAGTCGGATGGTCGGATGGTAGTAGGTACCATTGATATTCATTTGTTCAATGATAAATTCAGGTAAATAAAGATTTTCCAAGAATTGGCGAGTAACCGGTCCACCATGAGCTTCCTGATTCATAAAATTGCCCCAACGACCAATGGGACTGGGCTAACAATACATTGGGCGCTAAAATATCAAGAACGAGTACCAAAGAAGTACCTTTTTTCTTTGCATACCAATATAGCGTACCCCCTCCTGCAATCAATCCCCATAAATCGCAATGCCGCCATTCCAAATCGCAAGGATTTGTCCTGGATTTTGCAGATAATAACCAAGTTCAAATAACACATAATAAAGCCGAGCGCCGAGGAGTCCAATCGGAATTGCCCATAAGGCCATATCGATAATGGTATCCTCTTCCAGTCCTTTTTTCTTTGCTTCCTTGGTGCTCAACTGGAGAGCCGCTAATATGCCCGCTGCAATAATGACTCCATACCAATGAATCACAACAGAACCAATCTCCACCACATGGGGATTCAAAACGCCTAATACGAATCCCATTCTATTTGCTCCATTTCTTCAATTTTTCGCGTCATTCTAGTCATGGTGATGCTGAACAAGATTCCGGCTAAGCTCCATGGAAACCAAACAGTGAATAAACTTTTATCTCCCTGGTCACTCGCTTCGTAATACGCCACTTTTCCGTGTCCGATTACGCCGGCTCCTTTTACAACTTCCTCTTCTTTTTCCATAGCTAACCTATCTGCCTCAACAACGTTAGACGTTTTTGCTTCGCCGCCAATCGTGTTCTTGGTGAAAGGGACCACAAAGAATGCACCCGCTGCTGACAACGTGATGGCAACTATCACCCAAAAACAATGCACATTCACCCCTACTTATTTTTACGTTTTGTTCGACAACCCTATCTTAAAGAAAAATAAAACAAAAAAACTTGAGGGTTATCATGTTTGTGCTTTTATTTTTCCAATGAATGAAGGTCGTTCTGTCTTAAAAAAGCCAAAAACGGACAGATGGAAGCAAAAGCACTGAGTTCTGTCCCGTTGTTAATGAAGAGCGACAGAACACCAACGTGTAGAAAAAAGTGTGTCCGATTATTCGCTGTAAAGCAATAAATCATCTAAATCCTGAATCTTGATCCTTTTCCCAGACAGCTGTTGAATCAATCCCTCGTCCTCCAATTCTCCAAATTTGCGACTGATGGTCTCAGGTGTCGTTCCTAAATAGGAAGCAATGTCCTTTTTTTCCATCGGCAGGGTGATGGTGGGAGAGTTGCCCATTTCAGGTTCCACATTTTCTGCCAAAAACAAAACTAAACGGGTAATGACACTCTCCAAGGCTACTTGTGTCGTTTGACGTTCTGAACTTTCTAACCGTTTAGACATTTCCGCCAATAGTTTTAAAGAAATAGCTGGGTATTGTTCCAGAAAATCTTGGACATCTTTTTGCTGAATCATACAGACAACGGTATCTCGGGTTGCTTCGGCATATTCCTCGTGTACTGCATCCGGGTTGAACAAGGTCCATTCTCCGGTGAAATCACCAGGGTTCAAGATCCGCACTAGCTGCTCTTTGCCAGAGTCTGCCAATCGATAAATACGGATTTTCCCACGATTGATAATATATAAAGTATCCTCTTTTTCTTGTGAACGAAACAGAAACTCTCCTTTTTGATACTGTTTCGTGTGGGCTTTTTCAGCAATGTAATTCATCGCGCTATCCTCTAAGTGATTGAATATTGGAACCAAGCGGATACAGGCTGCGTGGTCGCCAATTTCATGATGGGTATGTTTAGTCAATTCATTCTCCCCCTTTATTTATTTTGTTTATATTCGCTGCTTTTATTATATAAGTCTCTTACTACAAAAAAATTGATGCACATCAAGAAAATGGAAAAAGGACTGGAAAGAATTCCAATCCCTAAATCAGCTTCTACTTTTACCTTAATCTTCATCCTCATCAAGAGCGTCATCATCTTCTAATGCTTCTTTACCAATGAACGCTTGCAGCATCCAAATGTTCTTGTCTAAGTCATTTTTAAAAGCAATCAATGTATCTTCTAAAGCATCGTCACCCTCGTCTTGAGCTAAACGAATCGCGCGAATAGTTAGGTCACGAGTGCTTCTGAAGTCCTCGATAATATTTTCAACCATGTCTTCTGCTTTAGCGTATTTATTAACTGCATCTTCCGAAAGCATCGAATATTTTTCAAATTCAACCGTTGTCGAAGCAGGTTTATGCCCAGAAGTAATTAGACGCTCCGCAAGTTTGTCGAACCATTTTTCATTTTCGTTATACAACTCTTCAAATTTTTCATGCAACGTAAAGAAATTGGCTCCTTTTACATACCAGTGATATTGGTGCAGTTTCACATGTAATGTATGCATGTTGCCTAAAAGATGATCCGCAATGGCCGCTGCATTAATTTTCGTATGATGGACATGTTCCTTGTGTTCTTGTTCTTCTTGCAATCTTTCTTGGGGTGTTCTTTCTTGAGTAGCTTTATTTTCAGTCATGATTTATTCCTCCTATAATTTTGGTTTGTTTAAAATAGCTTTCTTTGATTCCTCCTTTTTCTTTACTGAATTTAGTATAGGATAGATTTCCGTTAAAAAAATTGACGCTCATCAAGAAAAGTATTTCTTAATAGACGCCAGGCTTCTCTATTAAATTCAACTGAAATAATCAAAGGAATGAAGTCGTTCCCTCCAAACAAAAATTTCATTAAAGTAGGGCCTAAAAAAAGAATAGCAACTATACTTTGTCAAGAGACCTGACTGCTATTTTTTTGCTTGTTATTCTTCAATTACCAAATGTCTTGCCTTGCAGTATATTTAATGCTCTTTCTCACTAGTGTTGCATGCAACACTAGTGAGAAAGAGTATTAATAAGATTAACCTAGAAGAATAACTTTACTTTATTTATGTCATACCATAAATAAAAATTGAAAAGAATTTTTTTATTTATTTTTAGTAGATCGATTAATAGGAGTTTTAGCTTGGGAGCGTCAATAATTTTGTGTAAATGGTTCTTCCCTACTGTAGATTGTTTCTAATTCTCCATCGGTTGACTCAGCATTTGTTCGAGCTCGCCTTCGGCCTGTTGGAAACCTTTATGACTGCGACCTAGGAATTTTTGGTTGTAAGTATCAAAAGACGAGACTAAGAAACGTTCCATCGACTCTTCATTTTGGAACTGTTCCTTGCGGTGGCTGTATTTCTTGATTTGTTTATTAAAGGATTCAATCAAGTTCGTAGAATAAATACTCTTGCGTATGGCCAAGGGGAAATCATAGAAAGTGAGCAAGTGATCGTTCGAAAGAATCGATTCAACCACTTTTGGATAGCTGGTTTTCCATTTTTCCGCAAAAGTACCACGTGCTTCCAACGCCACCTCTTTAGATGAGGCTTGATACACCATTTTAAAATCATCACAGACTTCCTTACGATCATCGACACGCACTTTGTGACTGATATTACGGGAAACGTGTACACAACAATGTTGAAAACGAGCTTTGGGATAGAACCGACTAATCGCTCCTACCATCCCCTTTAAGCCATCCGTGATGAACAGGAGGACATTTTTCAAACCGCGCTCTTGAAGGTCCAATAAAATTTCCTCCCAAATCGTGATGGATTCAGTCGGTGCAATCGCATAGCTCAATACTTCCTTTGATCCGTCCGGGCGAATGCCAACTGCGATATGAATAGCTTCCTTGGCGACGGTTTTCCGCTTTAACAGAATATACGTTGCGTCCATACAAATAGCAGCATAACGGTCATGAAGCTTCCGCCCTTTAAACGCCGTTACCTCTTCTGTAAATGATTTTGTTATATTGGACATGGTTTGGGGCGTGTAGTGATGCCCATACATTTTCTCAATCAAGTCTGCGATTTCCGACATGGTAATACCTTTTCAGAAGAGGTGAATGACGGTCTCCTCTAACGTGTCATTCGTCCGTCTATAAGCAGGAACAGTCTGTTGCTTGAACTCACCATTGCGGTCGCGCGGAATCTGGAGATGAAGTTCCCCATACTCGGTCTTGACCGTACGGTCATAGGAGCCGGTACGAGAATTACCCGTGTTAAAACCAATGCGATCATACTTTTCGTAATCTAGGAAAGCCGTTAACTCCGTTTTGAGAAGCGTATTGACTGCTTTCTCCAAATGGACACGGAATAATTCATTCAAATCGCCTTTGTTCGCTAGAGTGTTTAGAATTTCTGTAGTAAAATCGTTCATAGGGAAGTCCTCTCTTCTGTGAATGTGTTGTGGTAACTCTGGATTTGAGTCAATATCTTGGACATATTTTAGTAGAGACTGCTAAGACATTTTCTCTGTTTCTAAATCTTCAAACTCCTGTGGAGTTAAGTAATGAATCGAACTATGGATTCGATTACGATTATAA
>NZ_BAAFRV010000034.1:0-7069 GCF_045862035.1 Enterococcus hailinensis
CTTAACAATTTAATAGAACAAGACCATCGACCTATTAAACGACGAAATAAATTTTATCAAAGTCTCCGTACAGCCTCTTCCACGATTAAGGGCATGGAGACCATTCGAGGAATATATAAAAAGAACCGAAGAAATGGAACGCTCTTCGGCTTTTCGGTGTCTACTGAAATCAAGGTATTAATGGGAATAACAGCCTAAGATATTTGGAGTTCAGAGAGGGCGCGTTTGATTTTCAAACTTCGCAACAGAACCAACACTAGAAAGCCCCCAAGTCTGTTTGATCAGTCTCAGGGGCTTTCTTTCATAAAATGTTCAGTTTAAACCTTTACAGACTTTAAAGATGGATCCGAGACTCTCTCTTCTTGCTTCGGACCTTTAGATCCAAGTAGACGGAGACCATTAAGAATAACGAGTATTGTTGACCCTTCATGGAATAATACCGCTAGTGGAAGTCCTAATACGCCAAAGAGGTTCAAGACGATCAAGGTCACGATCACGCTGATCGAGAAAATCACATTCTGCAAAATGATTTTGTTCAGTTTCTTACTCAACTTGTAACTGTAGAACAGTTTCGACAAGTCATTTTTAACGACAACGACATCGGATGATTCCATCGCCACAGAGGAACCGCTGCCCATCGCGATCCCGATATCTGCATTTGCCAGAGCTGGCGCATCATTGATCCCGTCACCGATCATGCCGACCACTTCTTCCTTATCCTGACTCTCCCTGACATAGGCGATCTTGTCTTCCGGCAACATGGACGCTTTATAGTCATCGACACCGACGACCTCTGCTACCGTCTCTGTCACTTCTTCGTTATCACCCGTTAATAACGTGACTTTAATGCCTTCTTTCTGGAAGTTAGCCACGGCATCTGCCGACTGTCTGCGAATCTGGTCACTGAGTGAAAAGTAACCAACGACCTCCTCTTCTTTTGCTGCGAGAATGATCGTGTTGCCTTTTTGGAAGTACTGCTTGAAGCGATCGTAGTTTTTGAATGTACTGAAGGCTGAAGGTTTTCCCACCCTTACTGTGCCTTTCTTGATACCGGAACCGGCTATTTCACTAACAGGTTCATTATGATCGACTGAACTCAGATCCGTCTCTTTAAACGCCGTCACGATAGCTCGAGCGATCGGATGACTCGACTGCTGTTCCATATAGATCACTTCTTTCAATACATCATCGGGAGCACTGTATTCATCGACCTTGAATTCACCATAAGTCAGCGTGCCTGTCTTGTCTGTGTATAAGATATCCATCGTGCTCAAAGCTTCCATTGCAGCCCCCCCTTTGAATAAAATCCCGTTTTTTGCTCCATTACTGATCGCACTCAACGTTGCTGGCGTGGCCGAAGCGACTAAGGCACAGGGACTGGCGACTGTTAGAAAGACCATACCGCGATAAAAGGCTTCTTCGAATGGCAGATCCATCAATGCATACATCACAACGATGAAAATCGGCACGATAACTAGTACAGAAATAACATACTTGCTCTCTATCCGGTCAATGAATTTAGAGATGCGTGAAGGACGGCTCTGCGCTTCTTCGACCATCCGAATGATATTGGAGAAGACTGTTTCATCGCTGGATTTGGTTACATCGATATAAAAAACGTCGCCTTCATTGATCGTTCCTGCGAACACTTCATCTTCGGCCTCTTTCACGACAGGAACCGATTCGCCAGTGAGAGCTGATTCATTGACGATCGATTTGCGGTCAATGATTCCGTCGATCGGGATCTGTTCCCCTTTAGAAACGACGACCCTTTCCCCTACATTCAGGTCTTCAGTAGGAACGGTTACCACTTCACCATTTTCTTTCAAGACTTGAGCTGTTTCAGGTACCTGAGCCATCAATTCCGAGATCGCTGAGGTCGATTTGTTGTTCGCATAATCTTCTAGTACTTCAGCTGCGGCAAAAATTAGTAGTAAGGCTGCTCCTTCTGATTCAAAATCAAAGATCACAGCACCAAGTGCAGCGAGGATCATAAGTAGATCCACGTTGGGCGACTTGTAGCGCACTGTTTCTACGATCGCATTTTTGGACGCATAAAAGCCTAAGAAAAATATAGCAGCATAGAAAAGCCAGCGACTGTACTCACTATTCATCGTTCCAAATATAAAGCCAGCTGCGGCAAACAAAATACCGATAGCTAAAAACTGGCCCTGCCTACTCTTTATTAAATAACTGATCATGTTATTCCCTTCTTTCATCATTATTTTTATTCTATCACATATCACAGACAACTGGCTTAAAGAGCGGTCTCCCTCCTTTTCCACTTATTTTTCTGTATTAAAAAAGGGCATACCCGTAGAACAGAATTAACTGTCCCACAGATATGCCCTTAGAATACATAGTCTGCTGCCGCAAATAATTGCAGCCCAGCTGCATGAACCTCGTGTTACGTTCACCGCCTGTTCAGATCACAATGATTAGCTCAAACGCCCCTAATCAAAGCTTTCATATTAAGTTGTCGTCTTTTATCAACTTTTCTTGTAAAGTTAGTTTCATAATAGCACATCAAATTTAATCGGTCAAGCCTTTACTTACATTTGTATGCATCAAGTTTTCCTCGGTAACCTTTATTCTAAATGACCCTTAAAATAAATGCGGTTTTTTGTTTCTATTCATTTAACTAAATGAAAGGGCTAGTTGGCCTATAAAGCTGCTTTTCGGACCATAATTGACGATAGAACCCGTTTGGATTGTTTGGCCGTAGAATCTATTTTCTTTAACGCTTGACGGACAGCTCCTTTAATCTCTTCACCTAGTGATTCGACTTTATCTGTTATTTCAGCTGTTAAAGCTGTCTGTAAAAGCCCATTTTTCTCTGCAGTGAGAATTGCCACAACGTGGCTAGCTCCTTTTTTTGTCCAGCTTCGGCCTTGTCTCTTCATGCGATATGTATACAGACGATGACCCGTCTCTCCAGCCCCTGTGCCTCTATCAATCGATAATTCACGCTTCTTAAACGGTTTGATATAAACCCAGTTCCGAGATAAGTAATTTTTGAGCTTTCTAATCTGTTCCAATCGATCTTCTATAATGACTTCGGGAAGATCAATCAGACGACTTTCAATGGTGGCACAAAGTGTTTCAATTCTATCCCAATCATATTGATAGATAGCTTTCTCCACCTGCTTGGCCATTGGCTTATCAAAGGATAAACGTTCTTTTATCTTTTTGTGCACATGAAATAAGTCTCTAAAATGCTCGTGCTGCTTACTATAACCATCCATGGATTCAAATTTATCTGCTTCATAGCCACTGCCGCCATCACTGTTCGTAACCACAATGGTATCTTTTAAATTGTATACCTGATTTAAATAATGCGCGGCTTGCTTAAAGGCATCCTGACTAGATTCTACACTGGAAAAAACCATAGGGTTAATCAGTGTATGCCGCTTTTTCTCCCTATTCACGCCTTCATGTATAACGATTCTATGAATAACCGGAGATTAAAATAACAAGTACATATAAATTACAATATGTTAGACCTGAATAATTCATAGCTTAAATTATAGAGGTATGAATTATTCAGGATAATTATTCAGGATAATTATTTCCAGCCTAATATATAATCAGATTAATAGAATACCCTCTAAAATGATTTCATTTTAGAGGGTATTTATTATGCTTTTTGAAGAACTTGGATATCTTGGTCAGTGACACTATTTTTTCCTTTAACAACTCAATTGTAATCTCTTCAACCTCTTCAAAAGAAAGTATTTCTAAGATTCTGACACCTCCCATTAAATTAAAATACATTATTGAAGTTCGAAATTGCTCTCTATGGTAAGGAATTAAATCAGCATCATATAGTTTCTTTATTCCAGAAATAATTCCAAGCCGAATGTTTTTATTGTTTGTCATTACGCTAGAAAAGAAACTAATCATCTTCCCAGATATATCTTTTTTCCCAAAAAACTCCATTAACTCATAAGGATTTTCGCGACTATCATCCGTTGTATAATATCTAACCACCACAGACGAGATAAAATATGAACGATTAATGATCTCGGTTCTCCTTGTGTGAACAGCGTACCACTCTTTATACTTTTAATCTTTTTTATTTCAATTTCGGAAATTAATCTGTAGAATAGGAAATCTTGATGCACTGTATTTATAAGTGTAAACCAAATAGTCTCTTGAGAGGCTTCAACAGTATTCAAATGTTTTAACTTATGGATACGATTTTTTATGGCTTAAATTGTCAAATTAAGTGCAACACAGTTTTATAAAAGATTTCATAAGGTGTTTTCCAATTCAAACATTTTTTGGGACGTGTAAAAATGTTTAAGAAAATGAGTTTATTAGTAGCAACAGTTATAGGGCTATTATTTACCTTTGGCAGTGAAGATTCGTATAAAACGACTGTAGGTGCTGATTCTGGTGGCCAAACAGTGACTCTAGCAACTGTGAATTGGGAGTCTGAAATAGCTTCAACAAATGTCCTGGCACAGGTGCTAAAAGAAGCAGGGTTCAACGTACAAATTACAACAGTAGACCCGGCCATCATGTTTAGTTCGGTTGCAGAAGGGCAGTTGGATGCTATGGTCGGCGGTTGGGTGCCTACAACGCACCAGGCCTATGCAGAGAAATATGGTGACTCGATGGTTGATTTAGGGGCTAACCTAGAAGGTGCTATTTCAGCATTAACTGTTCCAACATATATGGAAGATATCAATTCGATTACCGACCTCACGGATGAAAATGATTCAACTATTACAGCAATTGAACCAGGGGCAGGTGTTACCAACAGTGCCCAAAATGCTGTTAAGGAGTATGACAATCTATCCGATTGGGAGGTTTCTGTGAGTTCAACAGGTGCTATGATTGCTGAATTAGATCAGGCTATCAATAATGAAGAGGATATAGTTGTGGTTGGTTGGAAGCCGCATTGGATGTTCATGGATTATGATCTTAAGATGCTTGACGATCCAGAAAATGTCTTTGGTGGCTACGAGGAAATTCATTCATACGCAAGAGAAGGGCTAAAGGAAGATAATCCAGAAGCCTATAAGATTATTGATAACTTCTACTGGGAAGTTGAAGATATGTCTTCTGTTATGGAAGAATTAGCGACAGATGTAGAACCAGAAGAAGCAGCAGATAATTGGATTGAAGCCAATCGTGAAACAGTTGATGGTTGGTTAGAGTAAAAATTAGAGGTGTGACAAAAGTCGCTAAGACTCGGCGCGCTGGAGCAAAAGCCGAACAAGTACTGCTAAGTAATTGGCGTATTTTGGGAAGTGTTGGAAGAGTTTGACCTTTGGAACCGGATATCGTGAGCTACATAATAGAAGAAAAAGACAGGCGAGTAGATTAAATGAGAGTCTACCGCCTGTCTTTTATTTGTTATAAAGAATGTTATATATCTGTAGTGAAAAAGTGGCTTTCGTTTGGATTAGAAAAGCATTGTGTCTGCGCCGTATGGTTGACCTTGAGCTTCTTGCGCTAAGACATTTAAGAAGTTCCAAGGACGGCTGAATTCTGGTTGGAAGAAGAAATCAGCTTGCGCTAATTGGTCTACAGTCCATTCAGCTTCAATCGCAACAGATACAGCATTAATAGCTTGAAGAATGTCATAAGTTGACATTAATTGAGCACCTAATATACGACCGTTATCTGCATCGTAATGAAGCTTCATTAAAACTTTTTCTTCGTCATGCATAAATGAAGGACGGATTAAGTCTTCTTTGTAAACAGATTTCACATTTCCTTGGTAAGAGTTTGCGTTAGCATCCTTGATACCAGTAGTAGCGAATTTGTAGTCAAATACAGCAAGACCTGATGTACCGTTTACGCGACCAATTTTAGCGTCTGCATCACCACTTGCGTGACGAGCCATGATGACACCTTGGCGACGAGCGTTAGTTGCTAAAGCAATGTAAGCTTTGTCGTTTGTAGGTGCAAAAGGAATAGCAGTTGCATCACCTGCAGCGTAAACATCTTTAACTGAAGTTTCCATGTGTTCGTTGACTTCAACAAAGCCGCGACCATCAAGGGTTAAAGTGTCTTTCAACCATTGTGTGTTTGGACGAACCCCAACACTGATAATAACTGTATCTGCTTCGTAAGTGCCTTTGTCAGTGACAACAGCAGTTACTTCGTTGTTTTCGTTGACTTTAAATTCTTTCACACCTTCGCCAGTTTTAATCTTCATACCTTTTTCTTCCATATGTTTTGTTAGAAGACTAGTGAATTCACTGTCAAGGTAAGTTGGTAAGATTGAATCAACAAAGTCGACTACTGTTACGTCGATGCCAGCTTGTGCGTAAGCAATTGCTGCTTCGATACCGATGTAACCAGCACCAACAACTACAGCTTTTTTAGCTGAAGACATACGATTTTTCACTTTATCTGCCCAGTTTCTACCACGTAAGTAGAAGATGTTTTCGTGTTGGTCATCTACATTCGGGATTGTACCTGGTACACCACCTGGAGAAAGCAATAGTTTGTCGTAACTTTCTGTAGCTTCCACACCGTCAGTAGTGCGTGTTGTAATTTCTTTTGTCTCTGGGTTGATGGCAATCACACTTGTGTTCATGCGGATATCAACGCCTTGTTCTTTATATGATGCTTCATTTGCGTAGTGTAATTCATCCAAAGATTTTGAAATGTCTTCTAGATAGGACTGAATACCACATGATAAGAAAGAAGCGGTTGATCCAGCTTCAAATACAACGATTTCTGCATCTGAGTCTTTTTTCAATAGAGTTTGCACAGCTTCAAAACCAGCATGCGAAGTTCCTACTATAACGTATTTCATTCGTATTACCTCCAAAGGTCAATGTTTATCGTAAATAGAATTTATTTACCCAACTAAGTATACACTTCTTTGTCTTAAATTATCAAATTAAGTGCAACACAGTTTTATAAAAGATTTGGTTCTGTTGCAAATTTTTAAATCTACTGTCAAATAAGATAGAATAATAGAAAAAGATAGCAGGAGGAATGACGATGAATCATTTTAAAGGAAAGCAATTTCAGCAGGATGTGATTATTGTAGCCGTGGGCTACTATCTTCGTTATAACCTTAGCTATCGTGAAGTTCAAGAAA
>NZ_BAAFRV010000035.1:0-6998 GCF_045862035.1 Enterococcus hailinensis
AAGATTTCTTGAACTTCACGATAGCTAAGGTTATAACGAAGATAGTAGCCCACGGCTACAATAATCACATCCTGCTGAAATTGCTTTCCTTTAAAATGATTCATCGTCATTCCTCCTGCTATCTTTTCCATTCATTTTACCTTAAAATCAGTTTATCAGAAAACTTTGCAACAGAACCGAATAAAATAACTAAAAAATTTAACTGATAAAAAAATTGTAATGACAAAAGAGCGGATCTTTTATAGATCCGCTCCAGACTGTAGACAAAGTCGGCATCTGACTTAAGTCTACAGTCTTTTTTTGATATAATGAAATTAACAAATCTAGTGATATCAAGGGGTGTTGGCTATGATGACCAGACGTACCGCAGACTCTAGAAATTGCTTTGAAATTGTTTCAATTGAAGATTTAGTCCCTAAAGATCATCTTGTAAGAAAGGTTGATAAAGCACTCGATTTCGACTTTATCTATCCTCTTGTCGAATCAATGTACTCTAGCCAAGGTAGGCCGAGCATTGATCCTGTCATTCTTTTCAAGATGGTCTTTATTCAATATCTATTCGGGATCCGCTCGATGCGCCAAACAATCAAAGAAATCGAAGCAAACATGGCCTATCGCTGGTTTCTCGGGCTAGAGATTTCCGAAAAAGTGCCCCATTTTTCAACTTTTGGAAAAAATTATGTCCGACGATTTAAAGATACAGATGTGTTCTATCAAATCTTTTTCCATATTCTCAATGAAGCGTACGATAAGGGTTTCATCGATGATGAAGTCATTTTTATTGACTCCACACACATCAAAGCAAACGCAAATAAACACAGTGGCGAACGAGTACTAGTTGAACAAGAAGTAAAGTTTTATCAGACAAAACTAGAGGAAGAAATCAACGAGGTACGTGTGGCAACTGGAAAAAAGCCCTTTGACTTCTCCGAAGAGCGGGAACCTTCCTTGAAAAATATTAGTACGACAGATTCTGAAAGTGGCTATTTTGTTAAAGGAGAAAAAGAGCGTCAGTTTGCTTATTCTGCACATACAGCTTGCGATAAAAATGGGTTTATTTTGGGAATGCAAGTTACTCCAGGAAATATACATGATAGCCAAATTCTTCCATCGCTAGTTGAAGGGTTAAAAGGCCTTCCGTTCTATCATCCTTATGGAATAGCCGCAGATGCCGGGTACAAAACACCAGCTATTGCGAAATATTTAGATGAGGAAGGGCTACGCCCAATTCTTCCTTATACGCGACCGAGAGGAAAAAAAGGATCATTTCGAAAACCAGACTTTGTTTACGATGAGTACTACGATCAATACCTGTGCCCCGCAGATGAGACTTTGCGAGCGGGAACATTAAACAGAGAAGGCTACAGAAACTATCTATCAGATAAGAAAAAATGTGCGAATTGTCCCATGCTAGAAAAATGTACCGAGAGTCAAGGACATCAAAAAATTATCCAAAGGCACTTATGGCAACCGTACCTTGATAAAGCAGAAGAACTCCGTTATACAAAATACAACAAAATGCAGTATGCCAAACGAAAAGAGACGGTAGAACGAATCTTCGCAGATGGGAAGGAAAAGCATGGATTACGTTGGACAAAGCTTCGCGGGTTGATAAAAAATCAACATTACGTGATGCTTGTTTTTGCGATGATGAATTTGAAAAAGATAGCCACCTGGATATGGTAGGTAGGAAGAAATGAGATAGACGGACATATACATTGATCCGTTTAAAATAGTAAATACATAGTTTCATTAAAAAAATACCGTTTCGAGTAGCAATGATGGCTACTCGAAACGGTATTTGTCTACGGTCTGGAGCGGATCTTTTATAGATCCGCTCTTTTTTATTTTGCTACTTCAGTACGAGTTAATTCTGGCATATCAGCTGTAAGATAGTTACGTGCGAAATCCAGATCTGTGATCCAATCTTTTATATGATCTCTTTGAATAATAAGCGGCATACGATCATGTATTGGGGATACTGAATCGTTTGGTTTTGTCGTCATAATAATCGATTCTGTTTCAAAACCCGCACCTGTTTTATGCACACGATAAAATCCTCCCAAATAAAAAAAGTCATTATCCCCTGCAGTAAACAGTAGTTTTCGTTTTTCGGAATCCCACTCATAGAATCCAGAAACTGGTATGACGCAGCGAGTTTCTCTGAAGGCTTTAGAAAAAGTCTTCTTTTCTTCTACTGTTTCTGAGCGTGCATTTATCATAAGTTGACCAGGCTTAAATCCTTGGAAACCCCACTGAGTGATTCCTGGTACTACCCTTGAATCCTGATTAAGTCCTAGTGTTACTATATAATTAGTTGGAAAAATTTCATTAAAACCAACACGAATATGTTTACCTGTAGCATTTAAAACAACGTGATCATAGTAGCTTTTTAGTTCATCTGAAGATAAATCAAAAAAATATCTTCCACACATATTCTCCCTCTCCTTTTCTGATTCTGTTTAAAAAACGTGTGTCAGAGAGCCATTCTAAGGCAATTTCAAAGTCAAGTGATGGACAATGATCTTCAATCATCGTCTGCAAAGTCTTGATAATACTCATTTTTGATTAACTCAATCTCTTTTTCTATTTTACTCGCTTTTTTACTTTGCTTGTTGCGAGAAGACTCTCTGGCCTGAAAATAATCAACTTTAAACCATTTTTCCTCTTTTTTTATGGATACATGTCGGACATCTGTCCAATTGATCGCTTGTTCATTGAGTACAAAATAATCTTCATATGCTTCACCAAGAAATTGTCCTTCGACAGGATCCAAAAATCGCCCAAATTCGTCTTTAGTGTTTAATTGCAGCGATATAGGCTTGTGATAAAGGAACGATTCTGATAGAATTGCGTCGATTTCCTCACGGTTCATTAAATCCAAACCAACAACTTCTTTTGTAGCCCAGGATTCGTTTTCTAAGACACCTTTCATAAGATCATCCATGGCGTAAGCCGTTGCCCACTTCAATCCGAATGGTCGATCTCTGTATTGATTATAGTCCGTAAAAGTTTTCTTAGTACGTTTTACCATGACCTTCAGCACCTTCAAGTCCAGACATACCACCTGCATGCCCTCCGACAAGGCTGCTGCGAGCGATCGCACGTCCACCTTCCATTATGCTATTTGCATGAACGATCGACTTAAACCCGAATTTTTTGCGTATAGTATCTACCACATAATCGATTTTTAAGTCTTTTACTTGTTCGTCCGGATCTTCAAAGAGATCAAGCTGCAAAGCATTAGAATAAACGAGATTTGAACAGTTTACTCCCACATTTCGAATGTCTTGGTATTTGTAATGGCGATCAAATATCTGCAGTAAGTAGTTTTCTATTTGTTTGCTGCTATTAGTTGCTGGCACCTTCATTTGCTGGTGAAACCCTCGACTTCCTGATTGATCGACGTAGCCCATTGAAAATCCGATCCACAAAGAAACGACTTCAGCTTTCGCTCCTGTACGGCGTAACCTAGTTGCTACTTGATCGGCCATTTCTTTGATTACAATTTCTAATTCTTTTCGACGTGTATAGTCCCGATTTAAGACCTGACTGTTCCCTATCCACTTAGATTTTACTTTGTATTTCTGACCTAAGAATGATCGATCGACGCCCCAGCTGTTTGCATACAGTTGAGTACCTAAGACACCAAAATTTTGCTTCAGCTGATAGTAATTTGCGTGTGCCAGGTCATGCATAGTAAATATACCCATTCTGTTCAGTCTGATTGCTGTCCGACGTCCTATCCCCCAAACGTCTGTAATGTTTTCTACAGACCAAAGCTTTTGCTGAACGTCTTCATAACGCCATTCTGCTTTCATATCTGAATTTTTTTTACTTTCGAGGTCTAGTGCAAACTTGGCCAGCAGCGGATTGTCACCAATCCCGATTGTTGTAAAAATACCAGTTTGTCGATAAACGTCTGTTTGAATCATTCTCGCCAGCTCTCGTGCGTCCTTTGCACCGAACAGCTTTAATGAGTCTGTCACGTCCAAGAAGCTCTCATCGATGCTGTATACGGCATGATTTTGCTCGTCAGCGTACTTCTTGTAAATATTGTTAATCTCCATGTTCTTTCTCATATAAAGTGCCATTCTTGGTGGTGCGATTACGAGGTCTTCCGGATACGGAAAAGGAAGATCTCGTGATCGACTGACATTAGAAATTTCATAGGCTTTTTTTGCGGCCGGACTCGATGCCAGAATCAACCCACTCCCCCGCTGAGAAGGATCGTCTGAAGGATAGGACATGACAACTAACTTTGTCTTTAAAGGATTTAGTCCTCTTTCTACGCATTCTACGGATGAATAAAATGACTTACAATCGATACAAAGAATATCTCGGGAAGGTTCTTTTGTGTAGTCAAACCTTGGATTTACGCCAAATTGCATAACCATGATAAATCACCTTTTCTAAAAAAAGATACATTTTATATACCGTATTAGAACATATGTTCGCTGATTAAGTCAAGAGAACAGATCAAAATTCTATCATTGCGGTTTTAATGGTTAAGTGTCAAAATACCAAAGTGTCAAAATGTTTAAATAGGTGGACGTCCCACCATTTGGATAATAATAACAATATACTCCGTAAGTCCCAAAGATCTTAAGAGTTTTAGTTATAAAGTACTTAAACACTTAAATATTAAAGACCCTGAATACAATAAGAAGCTGCGGAGTCCCCCTAAAATTAATCCAAAAAATAAAGATTACGAAGTTTCGATTGCCTTCGTCGAAAGAAGTCAGTAGCAAAACGTTTTAATGGTTAAGCACTTAAACGGTTAAGTACTTTAATACTAAAAAATTCGTGTTATGATGATAGTATGAAAAAGACACTTTAGCACTAAACAATAAAAATGTTTTAGTACTAAAGTGTCTCATGTCTACTTGCTATCTTCTTCTAATTTATCAACGTATGAACGGTAGGCTTCTTTAATTTCCGACTCAGTTAGATAGTTATCGAGAATTAAATCTTTCATTACGTCTTTCATATTTCGATCGTCTTGTGCGGCTTTCATTTTAACCATTCGATGAATCTCTTCAGGCAAGTATATCGAAACTTGTTTACCGCCTTTAAAATTTTTGTAATATGAAGTTATATCTTCAATTTTTCTAAGAATATTAATTTTCTTTTTAGTTCCATTTTGATTGGAAGTTTGTGGTTTTGAAGTAGGAAATAGTGTGTCGATATCATTTGTTTTAGCTATATTTTTGTCTTTAATAGATACACGTTTAGCCATTTTATACAACTCCTTCTGATACTATTTTCTGTAGAACTGTCACCGCAAGATTATAGTATGCAATGCCAGCTTTATTATTTGAATCAAATTCGTAAGCTGACATGTTAGCAACGCCAGCGTCGGAAACTACGATGCTTCTATCGATGATAGAAATAACTTCCGCTTTATCGTCAGATTTAACTTCCTCAATAATTTCGTCACTGTGGTTTGTATTAGTTGCCATAGTGACTACATAGCCAAGTTCCTTTAGATTAGGATTAATTGAATTTTTTACTTTATTGATTGTAGAAAAAAGCAACTCTATACTTACTAGAGCTTGGTATTCGGACTGAACAGGAATTAAGATGTAATCTGATGCACTAAGAGCATTTACAGTAAGCAGTCCTCTTGAAGGAGGGCAATCAATCAAAATGATATCAAATTTTGTCTCAAGGCTCTCTATGTTCTTCTTCAGAATCAGTTCTCTTAATGTAGCGTTAACTAGGTTAAGTTCGGCATCTGATAGACGCAAGGTTGTTGGGGAAATAAATAGATTATTCTTAATCTGATAAGTAATGTTCTCTAATGTTTCTTCCTCCAGCATTACTTGAGTCATTTCTGGTAGATTTTCATCGATGATATTTCTAAGATCAGTTTTTAGGTTAGTTATACTTGACTGTGCGTCTATGTCTACGATATCTGTTATAAGATCGAAACTAGCAAACAGTTCAGCCAGATTATCTACGGTAGCACTTTTCCCAACACCACCTTTTTGATTTGCAACAGAAATTACAATGGGACCACCTTTTTCAGCAACGAGATCTTTGACTTGCTTAACTAGCGAAATAATTTCTACTGAATTCGATCGATTTTTTTTCATTTTCCTACCTCCTTAAGTTAAGTACTAAAGTGTTAAAATACTTGTATGCAATATAATAATACCACCTAGAAAGTTACGGGTCAATAGCACCTTTAGTATTTAAGTACTTTTAATTCGGCTATGTTTAGAATGTGATTTATCAGCAATTAAATGCAACTTTAAAACGTCATAGTACTTAAGTACTAAAAAAAGACATTAAAACACTTAAGTACTTAAGTGTTTTAATGTCTGATGTAATTGTTGGTATTAATAGGTTTGTGCGACAATAAATATATTAAATTATAAAAAATAAGAGTTTACAAGATGGAAAAAGTAAGATATGCTATGTTTGTATTTATAGAACTGAAAAAAAAATAAAAAAAGAGACGGATAAAAAAGTGAATTGGGTCACTCTTTCATCTGAATCACATACAACAACTATGTGTTCTCGCTCGTCTCAGAAGTTATGTAAGTGGCTGACAACCACTTATGTAATTTTGATAAGTTTTTCGGACTGACAATCCGAACTTACAGACTTATTCTACCATTTTTTGACGAGCAACTCAATATATACACGCTTATTTTGTCATTCATTTAAGACTTCTAAGCTATTGGGAGAACACAAATCTTTAAGATTATTTGTGTTCTCTTTTAGTTTGGGAAGGAATAAAGTCATGGCAGCTTCTTTGGATGTCGTATATTCGACGGTATTACAAAATGGTATCCGTAAATTCAAATATAAAAATAGCCACCTAAAACCGGTCTCTTTTAGTGATCAGTCGGGGAAGGGGGCCATTTTTGCGTACCGTTCAAAGGAACACATGATCGAGGGGATTGGACTAGTGATCACTTCAGAAGAAGGGGTGATCGAAAACAATAATCGATTCACTCATTGGACACCAAATGTATTTCGCTATGGAA
>NZ_BAAFRV010000036.1:0-6826 GCF_045862035.1 Enterococcus hailinensis
CAGAACATCGTATCATTAAATACCTGAATAATTTGATTGAACAAGACCATCGTCCAGTAAAGAGACGCAATAAATTCTATCGAAGTTTACGCACTGCCTCTACCACGATTAAAGGCATGGAAGCCATTCGAGGATTATATAAGAAAACCCGAAAAGAAGGCACTCTCTTCGGGTTTTCGGTCTGTACTGAAATCAAGGTATTATTGGGAATCCCAGCTTAAATCATAGATACCGTAAGGGATTTTATTCTTTATTTAAAACTTTGCAACAGAACCAAGTTGTAACACATGAAATTGCTTATAATAGTGTATTGGAATTAAGATAGATTGACAAAAGAGTGATCAAATAGGTATACTTCATTCAAATAATCGTTTGAATGTGAGGTGAGATGAATGGAAAACGTTTGCCAAGTGACTATCGTACATAAAGAAAAAGTAACTATAATAAAAAATAAATTGGATCAAAAAGATTTTTCAAATTTACTTGTGTTAGGAAAATGTTTTAGCGATTCTTCTAGGATTAAAATTTTTTATACTTTAGAAACTTATAAGGAGATGTGCGTTTGTGATTTAGCAGAAATACTTAATGCTAGTATTGCTACAACGTCACACCATTTACGTTTTTTGAAAAAGAACGAAATAGCAAAATCACGTCAAGATGGAAAAGTAGTTTATTATTCTTTAGCGAATGAAGAGATACTTTCCGCTGTGCAGGATTTTCTAAAGTTGTCAGAAAATATATCTATGAAAATTTAGTTTGGAGGAAGTTATTTTGTTACAAAGTATTTTATCAGCTCTCGCTGTTTACGTTTCTACCAGCATTGATTATTTATTTATCTTGCTGATTATTTTTTCTCAAAGTCATACAAAAAAAGGGCTCCGTCAGATTTTTTGGGGTCAATATCTAGGAACAGGTATCTTAGTAGCCGTAAGTTTATTTGCAGCATATGTGCTGAATTTCATTCCGCAAGATTGGATCATTGGGCTTCTCGGTCTAATTCCGATTTTCTTAGGAATCAGAGTGGCATTGGTTGGCGAAGAGGAGGAAGAAGAAGAGGAAGTCGTTGAAAAGCTTGAATCAAGAGGAACAAACCGCTTCTTTTGGACCGTTGCCTTAATAACAATTGCTTCTGGTGGCGATAACTTAGGGATTTATATTCCTTACTTTGCCTCGTTATCTTTTTCAGAGATTGTCACCGCTCTAATCGTATTTGCTATTTCTGTTGCGGTTCTTTGCTATATCAGTTACAAATTAGCCAAGATTTCTTTTGTTTCCGAAACCTTAGAAAAATATGAACGAATCCTTGTTCCTATAGTGTTTATTGGCTTAGGAATTTATATTTTGATAGAAAATGGGACGATTCAAACACTATTAAATTTTATATAAACAACTACGATAGTGAAGTTCAAATAAAAAAAGACAGCGAGATTTTAACTCGCTGTCTTTTTTTATTTGAACTAATGAATTGTAAAATCATTTTAACCTTGTAGTTTGTCTTTATTTTTCTTTTTCTTGTTCTTCGATATGAGTTGAAACTTGCTCAAGAATACTAAAAATATGAAGATCGTCAAGGCTATAAATCATATTTTTACCAGCTCTTTTTGATTTTACTAATCTTGAAGTCTTTAAAGTTTTTAACTGGTGAGAAATTGCTGATTGTTCCATACTCAAAGAATGCGCAATAGCTCCAACGCTAAGTTCTTCTTTCTGCAGAAGAAATAAAATTGAAAGTCGGGTAGGGTCACTGATCATTTTAAATATTTTACTTACCTCTTGGATAGATTCATTTTTTAATGGAGAAGTTGATAATGAATTCATAAGAATTTCTCTCCTTCATATGTTTGTTTATTCACATTTAGATTATCATAATATTTTTATAAAGCAAGATTTTTTGTATAAGGGTAGCTATTTTAGAGTCCTATTTTTTTTATCACCTAAATAAGATAACTATTTTTTTGACAAATTAGATAGAGCGATATAAAATGAATGTATAGACATATGAATGTTCGTTCAAACGTAATTCGTAAGCATTACGATTTCTAAAAAAAAGTTTTATTAAGAAAGGTGATAGAAATGAAAGAGATTCAAGAGCAACACTCACACGAAAATAATAGTCACGATCATGGGAAAATGCCAATTATTTTGTACTTTATTGGTTTAGCATTGTCGCTCATTGCGTTATTTGTAAACGGAGAAAATAATTTAATCCAAAACACTTTGTTTTCAATTGCTTCAATTAGTGCTGGTTATCATGTCATTATTCTTGAAGGAATTGGAGAAACGATTGAAAACTCAAAAAGACAACACAAATTTACCCCTAATTCTCATATTTTAATGGGAATAGCTGCAATAGGTGCTTCTCTGATAGGAAATTTTTGGGAAGGAACGTTATTGGTTCTTATTTTCTCTGGAGCACATTTTCTTGAAGATTATGCTGAAGGAAGAAGTAAAAGAGAAATTACCAAGTTATTAGAAATGAATCCAACAACAGCTAGGCTAATCATGCAAGATGGCAATACAACAATCGTTAATGTTAGTGAGTTGAAAGTAGGAGATCAACTTCAAGTGTTAAACGGTGACCAAGTACCGATTGACGGAGTAATAGTATCAGGCTCTACTTCGATTGACGAATCTTCTATTAATGGTGAGAGTATACCTAAAGAGAAATCAAAGGGAGACGGAGTTTTTGGGAGTACAATTAATGGAACGGGTACCTTTACTATGGAAGTCACAAAAGAAACTAACGATACTGTCTTTTCAAAGATTTTACAACTAGTGAATCAAAATCAAGAGAATCAAACAAAAGCGTCTAGTATTATCCAAAAGTTTGAGCCTAAGTATGTTAAATTTGTTTTAATTGCAATCCCACTCTTCATTTTACTTGCTCCTATGCTGTTTGATTTGACATGGTCACAAAGTATTTATAGAGGATTAGTCCTTTTAGTCGCAGCTTCTCCGTGTGCTTTAGCAGCAGCTACCGTATCCGTAACATTGTCAGCCACTTCTAATCTAGCAAAAAGAGGCGTACTTTCAAAAGGAAGTGCCTATTTGTCCCAATTAGCGGATATTCAAGCCATTGCCTTTGATAAAACAGGAACATTAACTAAAGGGAAACCGGAAGTAACCAATTATTACTTTTCTGATTCTGTGAACGAGGAAAATATGATTGATATCGTAGTGGCTCTTGAAAAAGAATCAAATCACCCGTTAGCAAGTGCTATTTTAGACAAGTTTGAACCAAAAAATAAACTAGCTATTGAAGTGGAAAATCAGATTGGAAAAGGTTTAATAGGCGATTATAACGAAAACACTTATCGTATAGGTAAACCAACTTCTTTTGAGGCTGTATCGGATGACTATACACGTTTGAATAAAGAATGGGCTTCAGAAGGTAATACGGTTGTATATGTATCAGAAAATGAAAAAGTAATCGGCCTGATAGCATTAATGGATATTCCAAGTGAACATGCGAAAGCAACTATAGATTACTTTAAGAAGTGTGGTATCCATACCACTTTAATTACTGGGGATTCTGAAATGACAGGGCAAGCTGTTGGTAAACAATTAGGAGTAGATCAAGTAATTGCAAACGTCATGCCAGAAGATAAATCTAACATTATCAATGAACAAAAAGAAACCTATGGTATAACCGCTATGGTGGGAGATGGTATAAACGACGCACCTGCTCTTGTGAAGGCAGATGTTGGAATTGCTATGGGAGAGGGTACGGATGTTGCAGTAGATGTATCTGATCTAGTATTAATGAAAAATGATTTGTCTAAATTGGTAAAAGCTCATGAAATTTCTTTAAAAATGAATCGAGTTATTTGGCAAAATATTATTTTCTCAATGGTAGTTGTCGCTTTTCTAATTACCGTAAGCTTAGTAGGATTAACGGATATAGCCATTAGTGTGATTGTTCATGAAGGAAGTACCTTAGTCGTGATATTAAATGGTCTTCGATTATTAAAGTCTAAATAAATACATGAAATTGGATAAAATCATGTATCTAAAGTTTGCAGCCTCTCTAATTTTGTATTACAATGTATATACAAAAAGAAGGGGGTGATTCTAATGACTGTCATATCGCTCAGAATTGATACTCAGGAAGATAAATTAATTAAAGAATATGCTAAGGCGAAGAATATTTCGGTTTCGGCTCTGATTAGAAGTTCTGTCTTGGAAAAAATCGAGGATGAAATTGATTTGGGCCTATATAATCAAGCCATGAAGGATCATAAAGAGAATCCGAAAAGTATTTCTTTTGAAGACATGCTAAAGGAGCTATCTGATTAAATGAGCTCAGGTTATCAAGTCGAGTTTGAAAAAGGAGCTCAAAAAGCGTTAAAAAAAATGGACAAATACCAATCCCTTTTAATTATGGGATGGATTCAAAAGAATCTAGTGAATTGTACCGATCCTAGGCAGCATGGAAAAGGATTAACCGTCAATCGATCAGGCGAATGGCGCTATAGAATCGGTGATTATCGCTTAATAGCTGATATCAATGACGAGACCGTAACCATTTTAATGTTAGAGATTGGTCATAGAAAAAATATTTACAAATAAACCATTCAAATTGAGTGCAAGCATGTTTAATAAAAAAGGATTCTACTGCTTTTTAAGCGGTAGAATCCTTTTTTGATACGATTTAATTATCTATATTAAGCACGTAAGGCAACAATCGCATCTTCAATAATATCTTGCTGCGTTGCCTAAATGAGCAATTGCGTTTCTAAATAGTCTTTTATTTCTTCAACCTCCACTAGAATAGAGCTATTAATTGGCACGTAGACGTTTGCTGATGTCATAATCTTCAACTCCTATCGTTATAGATAATAACGAAAGATAAACCAAGGTGTTACCAGCTACTACAAGAAACTAAATAGAAATATTAACCTGCACAACAAGATAATTTCGAAATATCTTTATCAAAGGCTAGAGCTGCTAACTTTAAGCCTTCTGACATTGTTAGATAAGGCGCTAAAGTATCTTTTAAATCAGCTACGGTCAATCCAAATTTAACGGCTAAGGATGCTCCATAAATAACTTCTCCTGCATTTTCAGAAACGATATGAACTCCCAAAATCTTCTGTGTTTTTCTATCAACCACAAGTTTAAACACCCCTGTCGTATTATGATTGACAATCGCTCTAGGAACATTTTCTAATGACAATACCGCTTTTTTTACTTCGTATCCTTTTTCTTTCGCTTGTTGTTGTGTTAACCCAACAGTTGCAAATTGCGGACTGGTAAATGATACTCCAGGAACTACCGATAAATCGATTGCTTTATTTAACCCACCAATTGCATTTCCTGCTGCAATTCCTCCTTCATAGGCTGCTACATAGACAAACTGAGGTCCTAATGTCACGTCTCCTGCTGCATAAATTTTTCTATTACTTGTCTGAGCAAAAGCATTTATCTTGATTTCATTGTTTGGCCCAACTTGAACGCCTGCTGCGCTCAAGTTCAATACTTCTGTATTCGGTTTTCTTCCTGTTCCAACTAGTAGCTCGTCTGACTCAATGACCTTATTTTTGCCGTTTACAATAATATGAACTTTTTTAATATTTCCGTCTTGCTCTACTCGTTCATAAGTTGCTCCGGAAATGAGCTTTATTCCTTGTTCGATTAAAGCTTTCTCCATTGCTTCAGAAATCTCTGGATCATACTCTTTTAAAAGTCGTTTGCTTCTTTGAATAAGGGTAACCTCAGAACCCAGATTGTGGAAGAGCTGTCCCAGTTCTCTTCCAATATAACCCGATCCAATAATTGTTAATCGTTTTGGTACTTTTCTTAGTTCAAGGAGGGTTGTGCTAGTTAAATAATCTACTTCTTTAAGTCCAGTAATACGAGGTAAGAGTGGAGAAGCACCCGTTGCGATTAAAAACCGTTGGGCAGAATATGTTTGCCCACTAACTGTCACAGTGTTTTCGTCAATGAATTTTGCTTCTCCTTTAATTAAATCAAAACCATAGTCGTCAATTAAATTAGTGTATTTTTGTTTGCGTAAATCATCAACTAGTTCATTTTTTTGATCGACTAAGCGGTCTAATTCTACTTCTCCCGTAGAAGTGTGCAATCCTTCAAAAATATTTACATGTGCTGATTGATTGATTTCTCCAGCTCGAAGCAGCGTTTTTGAAGGGATACAACCAATGTTCACACAGGTTCCGCCTACAGTTCCGCGTTCAATCATGCCCACCTTTGATCCATACTCGACTGCTTTTATAGCTGCTGAAAAAGCTGCTCCACCAGAACCGATAATGAGCAAATCATAATCTTCCTTGTTATTAGTCATCACGCGTTTTTGAACAGGTAACTTTTCTACTTCTTCGGGCTGATAATTTATTTTTTTAACTGCTTCTATCGCGTTTTCTATTGCATAGTCGTCTGGTAATTGAAATACCGCTTCGCTTTGACTGAAATCTGCTTTAGCGTTGAGAGCTCCCATGCTCTCAAGCGCTTTTTCTATATGTTTTTCACAGCCAGTACAGGTCATTCCTTGAATGCGCATTCTAAATTGATTCATTTTCCTACCCCCGTTAATTTTCTATTAATACTTCTATGATAGGACACGCGTATAGTTCTTTTTCATCTGGACATCTTGCTCGTAAATCTTTTAGCATATATTCTATTCTATTCAAATTCTCGATTTTTTTTTGAATTTCTCTTTCTTTCTTAGAGACAAATTCAGGGAGCGTCAATAATTTTGTGTAAATAACTCGTCCTTCTGCAAAATAATGGGTTACTCAGTAAACATTGAAGCTAATGTATCCGTCACTTGTTGGAAGCCTTTATGGCTTCTATTTAAGAATTTTTG
>NZ_BAAFRV010000037.1:0-6651 GCF_045862035.1 Enterococcus hailinensis
GGCTACCATGATGATATCTTTTTCAAATTGTTTGCCTTTAAAATGAGACATGGTTATTCTCCTAATGTTTTCGTTTCAGCTATTTTACACTAAATAGACGTTTTGATAAAACTTTGCAACAGAACCCAATTAATGATATAAAACGGCTTTTTTTGTTCTCATGAAAATATGATGGTCATTCTTAGAGTCCGTGAGTATAAAATATGGATAATTTGCGGGATAAAAGAAGAAAGATATCATTGATCAGTCTAAGGAATACAATAAATTTAAGACAACACAAAATCAACCAGAATGAGGTTAGAAATAGATAGTTAGATAATCAATTAAAATGGAGTAAACTAAAAACATGATATAAATATCGCAAAAGAAATGTTGATGAATTTTTATTACTAATGCAATATATTCATTCAAACCGTCTATAGTATAAAGCGTTGTTTAAGGGTTGCTACTCTACCATCAATTTACTCATTAATTATAGGCAAAAAAGAGTAGAATTGGTCTACTCTTTTTATTTAACCCAATTTAAATCCAGCCAGAGAAGCCCCAATTTCATCTTCGGTGATTCCGATATATCTTTTAGTAATTGCTTGTGAACTATGATTATAGATAAACATCAATGTTGCTATATCATGCGTTCTTTTATAATAGTGATAGCCAAATGTTTTTCTCAAGGTATGAGTTCCAATATCATTACGATTCAGATTTTTTGCAATCTCAGCATACATTTTATAAACCGTATTGGGTTTTAAATGACCACCTTGCTGCCGACTAGGGAAGAGCCAATCTTCATCATTCATATCTCTCGTGTAGTGATCAATTTCATTTTTTAAGTTTTGAATATAGATTTGTTTTTTCTTACCTGTTTTCTGTTCAGTAATAATCGGTTTCAAAACGCCTCGAATATCTCCAACTTTTAATTTCACTATATCTGAAATTCGTAAGCCATTATTTATACCAAACAAAAATAGAAAACTATCTCTTTCTGGATTTGCAGTTCGTCGTAACCAAAATTGAAAATCTTGAATCTCTTCATTGGTTCGAAGTGGCTGAACATTGTAGTTCAAATTGTTCACCATCCTTATACTATTCTGACATCATTATTTTATTTATATAGTAACATAATAATGAACTTGCAAAAAGTGAAAATAAAAACTCAATAAACTTAGGCTATTGAGTTCATGATTTTAGATAAAATAGTGAAGTCAGAACATTCAATTATATTATTTAAATTAATCTTTAAATATACTCATAAAAAAACATATTTTAAAGATTGGATTATTTTTTATTGTATCACCGAATAATTTAATTTAAGGTCTAAAATATATATAAAACTATTAATATTTAAAGTTTGCTTTAAATGTGTTAATATTAAATTCAGAAAGGCGGTGGAGATAATTATGTTTGATAGACCATTTTATTTAGATAAAATTCTCCAATTTAAAGATTCCGATTTTATAAAAATTTTGACGGGTGTTCGAAGATCTGGAAAATCTTTTCTTATGAAACTTTACAGAGAATATTTAGTCGATCAAGGAATAGCATCTTCTAATATTGTATATATAAATTTTGAAAGTTATGAATACCAGACCATCAATACCGATAAAAAATTCAGAATGGTCCTCGATAAACTGTTACCTAATAATTCAGACAAGATTTACTTCCTTTTTGATGAGATTCAATTAGTAGATGGTTGGCAAAAAGTGGTTAATGGACTCAACACTAGTTTTGATTGTGACATAACCATTACTGGTTCAAATGCTGATATGCTTTCTGGAGAATTAGCTACTCTTTTAAGTGGAAGATATATTGAAATTTTAGTATATCCGCTATCATTTCGTGAATTTCTTCAGGTAAATGAAATAGCACCCGATTCAAGATATGTTGATCAAGCATATAGTGAATTTGAAAAATATGGCGGTTTCCCATCGGTGGTTCTAGCTGATGAAAAAATAAAAGACACTATACTTCAAGGAATCTTTGATGCAATTGTACTCAATGATATTGCATTTAGATCAGGGATTAAAGACTCCGTTACACTAAAGGCAATTATCAGTTTCTTAGCTGATAATATCGGACAACTAATTAATGCAACAAAAATAGCTAATACTCTAAAAAGTGAAGGTGTGTCAACTTCTGTTCCTACTATCAATAGATATCTTGAATTGTTAGAAGCTGGCTATTTATTTTATCGAGTGCAACAATATGATATTCGTGGGCGTGAATTTCTTAGAACAAATGGGAAATATTTCATTGTGGATTCTGGTCTTAGAAGAAATGCTATAGGGCGAAGAGAGGGGAACTACGGCAACAGGCTTGAAAATATAGTTTATCTTGAACTAAGAAGGCGTGGGTATGATGTCAGTGTGGGGCGTTTAGGAGATAAGGAAATAGATTTTATTGCGAAAAAACTGGACGATATATTATATGTTCAGGTAGCTTATGACATTCCATCAAATACTCACGAAACAGATAACCTGAATAATATAAAAGACAATTATAAAAAAATACTAATTACTGGTCGTTATCAAGAAGTTAATCAAATTGACGGAATCGAGATTAAATATATTGTAGATTGGTTGCTAGAGTAGAGGAAAATTTCTTTACATCTAAATTAACTATAAATTTGTTGAATTTGGTAAATACAGGTCGTCTGAGGACGATTCTAAGCTCATTTGGTTTATTTTAAGACAATTGATATCTTATTGAATAGAGGAAAGAAAAAATTAATACTATGAAAATTCAAGATAATAGTATTTTTAGAAAATAATTATCATGTAAGTAAAATTTTTTTATAGAAAAAATCCGCTTGTCCTATTGACAGTCAAGCGGCTAAGATATTTAATTAGATTAGTCATTGCAATAGTTCATAGATCTAGAATCAAACACTTTACTACCAGTGGCACTACCTTAATCAACATTAAGGTAGTGCTTAATTTGTTTGTTATCAATCATCTAATATAGTGATGGAATAATGGACGATAAAACTAGTTAGATTTAGAAATTTTAGAGCTCATCATTAAAGTGAATTCAAAGCATCGGTTGTCTCATCATTTTCTATATGTGTGTACAGTGTTTTCGTTGTTGTTGAACTGGATTTGAGTCAATATCTTGGACACATTTTAGTAGAGGCCGCTATGAAGTGTCAATAGAAAAGATGTCTAAGATTTGATACTAACACCATATTATGATATCAATTTGCTAATTATATAGAGGTTTTCATTTGGAGAAATCTTTTCTTTTTATATGGATTCCAACTATAATTGCTAACAAAACAGCAACGGCCACGACCATAAAAAAACCGAAATGTGATTCTTTCCCAGGTAGACCACCGGTATTCATCCCCCAGATACCAGAGATAAGTGCAGGAATAGAAATTATTAAGGCAGCAGAATCTAGGTATTTCATCAAATGATTTAAATTGTTATCCATCATATCCGTGAATAGTCCACCAACCGTTTCTAAAAGGTCCCTATAAATTCTGACCAGTTCCTCAGCGTGCTTTTGATGAAGTTGAATATCATATAAAACTTTTTGGTCATCAATTGTTTTGACAAATTCTTCTTTTTCCCACAACGTTGCTAATGTTGATTTTTGACCAGCTAAAGTATGATCAATATAAATCATTTTTCTTTCAGTATCTGCAAGTTTAAACAGTGCTTTGTTCTCAGTTGTTTTTCTTGCTGCAATTTCTAACTCATCAATTTCTTTTTCTATTTCTATCAATTCTTGAATGAAATGGTTGTATATCATAAAAATACTATAAGTGAGCAAGCCTTCAAATGTCTCTATTTTATTCTGATATCTTTTTAGTAAACGTTCGATAAAAAATGAATCTTTAGTCATGTAAGTAATCAGCAAGGAATCGGAGACAATAAAAATAATCGGCTCTAGTCGTGCTTCAATTGTCTCTTCTTTAGCTGCAGATAAATTTGTTAAAACTAAAACATAAGCATTTTTCAGTGCAGTATTTTCTAAAGGCATTAGATGGGAAACTTCTTCTGCACGATTGGCTCCGATAAATATCTCTTCTGGTAGTTTATATTTTTGAATAAGTTGCGTTCGTTCTTCTTCGGTTGCATTTTCTAAAGCGATCTAATTACTCTCTTCACTTTTATTTTCTTGTATACCGCTTTTTGACCCAATCCTAAAATTTTGAATCATGGTTTTCATCCTTTCCGAGAATAGAGTATAAAATTTTTAGTTCAACTGCGATTATTTGCCTTCATCTAACATTTTCTTCATTTCTTTAATTTCTTTTTCCTGAGTATCAATGATTCTTTTAGCGAGTTCTTTAACTTCAGGGTTAGTTAGATTTGCTCGCTTACTAGTTAAGATGGCGATTGAATGATGCGGGATCATTGCCTTCATCCAATCAGCATCATTTACTGCAGTTTGACTTCTCACCATAAATAATGAACCAAAAAATAAAAAAATACTGACAAAAAGAATCGTTATATTTACTCTTTTATTGTCATACATTTTCCACATGAATGAAAGCATGGTAATCGCCATTATCGCTCCCATCATTAGTGCCATAAAAAACCTAGTTTGACTAAAAAAGATATGATCGATTTTGTACACATTTAAATACATCATTCCAAACATTAAGACAGTTGAAACACTAATCATCCCTAAAAATTTCCCGTATTTTCTCATTATTAAATCTTCTCCCGTCTATTAAAAAATAAAGAAACAAAAAATATATTTAAATATTGAAAAAATATAATATTTAGAATCTAAATTTATTTATTTTATTTCTATAAAAATAAGATATTTTGTAAATGTTGGTTATGCTAATTAGCTAAATTGCAATGGCTAATAAGAGGGGCTTTACAATTAAATACTATTCAAAATAAAGGCTACCCCAGATTCATCATTTGTTTTAGTGATCCAATCAGCATATTTTTTAACAGATGGGACAGCATTGTCCATAGCAATGGCCACACCACTGTAACGTAACATTTCAAGATCATTTTGTTGATCACCAAAAGCCATGATGTCACTTCTGTTAATTTCTAAATAGTGTGACAAAAATTTTAAAGATTCCGCTTTAGAAACTTTTTTAGAAGTTACTTCTAGAAAATATTTATCGGAAAAGACACTTGAAATATTGACTTCAGTTAACAATTCTTGTAGAACATTTAATTTTTCGTGATTATGATCAGTTAGAGCAAGTTTTAAATAACTTTCAGTATCAATCGATGTATATTTTTTGTCAGATAAATAAAATTGTTGTCCATAGGGAGTATCTAGTTCTAAATATTGATTAGAAAAAGAAAAAGTTACGTCATGGGTCTCTCGACTGGCAATTATCGTTACTTGCATTTTTTTTGCAAATTCAAGAACTTTGTTGACAATTGATGGTTCAATCATTTGGAGACTGATTTTTTTGACTTGAGAAAACGGCCCAATTTTACCTATTAAAGCACCATTAGAAGTTAATGCGTAGTCCATAATTTCCAAACTCATCAATGTATCTTTTAAAGAAATAATTGATCTTCCTGTCGCTATAGCAACAATTCCGCCTTTATTACGATAAGTTCTAAGTGCATGTACATTTTCCTGTGTTACATGACCTTTGGAATTTAATAACGTTCCATCTAAATCTATAGCAGCTAGCTTCATAGAACCTCCTCCATTTCCATACACTACTAAAAATAACATAATAGATAAACAAATAAAAGTAAAGCGATTTTATTAATTAAATTAAATAAAAAAAAATGTTTTAATTGCATATAATTTGCTTTTTTTTACAGTGAAGATTATATATTGTTTCTAGATTAGAAAAGGGGAAGATTTTCATGGGTGAAATTAAAAAAAATAGAAAAAGAATTCCAATTGTTACTGCCACAGATAATAGATATGCGATTTACACAGAAGTTATGCTACGCACATTAGTGGAAAATATTGGTGAAGAAACAACTATTGACTTCTACATAATTTACGATGGTTTAACAGAAAGAAATGTCAAGGGCCATAATAAAATGTTGGTTTGGGGGTGCGGATGTTTTTCTGGACCTTTTTTAACCAATACATCCTTGCTTCTTCCGATATTGAAGAGGACTTAGTCCCCCTAAAGATAACTTAATCCGTTGATTATTATACCAATAGATATAGTCATCCAATTGATTCATAAACTGGTTAATTGTCGTGTTTTTCCAGTCACGTTGGTAAAACACCTCATTTTTTAATCGTCCAAAGAAACCTTCGCACGCTGAGTTATCTGGGGAGCAACCTTTTTTAGACATGGAACGAGGCAAGTTCGCTTTGTTCATTCGTTCGATCCAACCGGGCCATCGGTAATGAGCACCACGGTCAGAATGAACGATTGGACGCTCCTGGTCTTGAAGGGTAGCGAGTCCAGCGTCTAACATAGTATTCACTAATTCTGCATCAGGTTTTGTTCCAATAGTCCAGCTAATAACGGCGCCATCATAGCAGTCAACCAATGGGGATAAATAGACTTTCCCTGCGGGAATCCTAAACTCGGTAATATCTGTTAGCCATTTCTCATTTGGCATTTTTGGTGTTAGTATCAAATCTTAGACAACTTTTCGTAGAGACAGAAATAAATTAAACTTATCTACGAGAGGATGGATTTTATGACCCGATACGAAGAAAATTTCAAACAGATGATTGTTGAGCTGAATC
>NZ_BAAFRV010000038.1:0-5812 GCF_045862035.1 Enterococcus hailinensis
GATTCAGCTCAACAATCATCTGTTTGAAATTTTCTTCGTATCGGGTCATAAAATCCATCCTCTCGTAGATAAGTTTAATTTATTTCTGTCTCTACGAAAAGTTGTCTAAGATTTGATACTAACACCACTCTATTCTACAGAAGGGACTTCCTTTTTTCTATTTACACAAAATATTTTACACTCTCTTCCGAAATAATATGCTATTTTTATTACCTTTCTTTTATTACCTTTTCTTTATTACTTTTATATTAATCTCTTATTGATGATGATGAATGCAATAAAAAAAAGCCTCTAGTGAGAGGAAGTGCAACTACTTTTTGATACAAAATAAAAAGAGCAACTCAATTTAATCTTGCTAGCGATGATTTTTTCGTATTTTCTATTAAAAAACATTTCATCCCGTTCAATTGAAGTCCTTGATGAACTAGACAACAGATTTATCTCATATTCAGACATTCTTGAGAATAAAAAAGTAGATAAAATAGTAGATACACGGACTCAGTCATCGAAAAAGAATTTTCCAAGCCCAGATTAACAATCTCTCGTCTTAATTCAAATAGAATTTCAAAATCTGAAATTGTCTCTTCGGGTTGTCTCTTAAAAAAAGGTTAATATCATCAAATCTTTTCGTTAAAGTATCCAAGGATAGAAAAAACACGTTCAAACCCTCGAATGATTGGTTTGAACGTGTTTTAAAATTAACATATTCCTTTAAAAACTAATAATTTTCTTATACTTAATTATCGTCCTATTACTGTAAAGAACGATAATTTTTATTTAAATACACCCAAATTGAAAACTACTTGATCATCATTATCTAGTTTAGTTTCACCTGCACCTTTTTCACCCATTTTTCCATTGATAGTGAATGTCCAATATTTATTTTGGCTCTCATCTTGCGCATGACCATCAATTGAAGTAATAAAGCCGTCCTTTTCTTTTACTTCAAAGTTAGCCTTTAAAATTGCCAGTAATGATTCTCCTGATTTGTAAGTGACTTTTTTTTTAGTGATCTCTTTATCGCTATCAGTCAATTCTATCAGCACGCTTGATTTAGCAACCTCGCTTATTGCTTGAGTGGATGCTTTTGAAGAGGCTTGATCATTTTGATTTGATTGGCACCCTGTCATAATGAATAATCCGATAAAAACGGTTAATAATGTTGCTAATTTTTTCAAGTTTAAAATCCTCTCTTAATGGAATACCTTCCCTGCTCGTTCATAAAATGGTTCCTTGGTAGCATAAACATGATTTACATAACGTGCAAGTACAAAAAATAAATCTGATAAGCGATTCATAATTTTGTATGCATGTAAATTGATAGGTTCATCTGAAACAATCAATCGTGTGATTTCACGTTCTGCCCGACGAATAACTGTTCGTGTAATTTGCATATCGCATGCCACCGGGTGTCCTCCAGGTAAGATAAATTTTTCAATGACTGGAACTTTTGCTTGATAAAAATCAATCAGCGTTTCAATCTTAGTTACTTCTTCTTTCCCTACAATCATTTCTTTAATCCCAATGGGTGTAGCCAAGTCTGTTCCAATATCAAAAAGTAAAATTTGTAATGCGACTAGTTCTTTTTTCAACAGCTCAAACTTTTTATCATCCAACTCTGAAATAATTTTACCAACCCAAGAATTTACTTCATCCATGCTACCGTAAGCACAAACGCGAGCGTCAGATTTTTTTATTCTTTTTCCACCAATAATACTAGTGTTTCCTTTATCGCCGCTTTTAGTATAAATTTTCATCGAATAGCTCCTTTTACAAGCCACATTTTAGTTGTACTTTACAGTTAGTACACGTACTGCAACCACCAATTTCTTCAATTCTACCCTCATGGCAAATCGGACATATTTCTTCTGCTTCTGATGATTCTAATGAGTCAAGAGTAATTTGATTATTTACCACCCCTACTACAGGTTCTTCAAATACATTGTCATCTGCTTCAAGTGTCAACACTTGCGAATCTCG
Organism: Enterococcus hailinensis; assembly: GCF_045862035.1. Classification (NCBI taxonomy): domain Bacteria; kingdom Bacillati; phylum Bacillota; class Bacilli; order Lactobacillales; family Enterococcaceae; genus Enterococcus; species Enterococcus hailinensis. The sequence continues at coordinate 1,981 of NZ_BAAFRV010000038.1, forward strand.
GCTACCATCCACATAGACGGTTCCACCTTTAGCCCCACCTTGATACAGATCTTCATAGATCGCGGCTACTTGTTTCACTTGATACCCCTTAGGTGCATTAACTGTTTTTGAGATAGAGCTGTCTACCCAACGTTGGATCGTACATTGAACACTCACATGAGCTTCTGGTGAAAGCTCCATGGCAGAGACAAAGAATGGGGGTAGATTATCCGCAGCTGTTTCTGGATTTTTTTCTAAATATTCGCTAACTATTTCAGCATTAACTTCAATGAATTTTCCTAAACGACCACTTCTGAAATAAGAAAAAGAGAAATATGGTTCTAGTCCGGTTGAAACACCAGCCATAGTACCCGTTGACCCTGTTGGTGCGACTGTTAGTAAATGAGAATTACGAATGCCGTATTTTAGAATCGCTTGTCGGATTGATTCCGGCATCTTCTTCATATAGCCCGATTCAATAAAACGTTGACGAAGTGCTGTTGTTTCCTCGACTGTTTTGCCTACTAAAAATGGGAAGCTTCCTTTTTCTTTTGCTAGTTCGACGGACGTTTGATAAGCCGTAACAGCAATTTTTTCAAATACTTGATCTACTAAACGGTTTCCATCTTCAGATCCATAGACTTTTTCACAATAAATCAATAAATCTGCCAATCCCATGACCCCAAGTCCAACACGTCGTTCACCTTTAGCTTGCTGCTCATTTTTTTCAAAAAAGTAAGGCGTCGCATCAATTACATTGTCCTGAAAACGAACACTAGCTCGTACGACATCAGCTAATTTTTCAAAGTCGACAACTTTCGTTTCTTTATCAACCATATTGGCTAAATTAATTGCTGCTAGATTGCATACCGCATAAGGCGTCAACGGCTGTTCCCCACATGGATTGGTTGCAACTACCTTTTGTCCGTAGGCTTGAGCATTGGTCATCTCATTAGCATTATCGATAAAAAATATTCCCGGTTCTGCTGAATACGTTGCACAATAAGTAATCAAATCCCACAATTCGCGAGCCTTGATCGTTTGATGGATTTTTACTTTACGCCCTGTTTCAGCCCATTCTCTGACATCTCCAATTTCCATCCAATGTTGATCATAATCAGCCATTTCACTAGCGTCATAGTCTTCGATTGCTGGAAAGCGTAACTCATAAGTTTGGTCGGTTTCGACAGCTTCCATAAATTCTTTTGTTAAACAGACGGAGATATTGGCTCCGGTCAAGAAATCAGGGTCTTTCACACTGTACGTACCACCCGCTTTTAATTTCTGTTGAGCCGTTTTTAAAAATTTATCCTCCATATCATTCGTCGGATGATCGACCAAATACTCTAACCATTCCTTTTCATTTGCTATTAGTGGTTCAAAAGTCAGTTTTTCACTAGCTAATTGACGTACTATCGGACTTTGGCTAGTGTGGATCAAATTTTGTAAAATGGCCGGATTCTGAATCTTAGAGATAATGAATTCAAAAATATCTGGATGCCAATCATTCAACATGATCATTTGTGCTCCCCGACGACTCCCGCCTTGTTCAACTAAATTTGTCAAATTAGCTAAATCATTGAGCCACGAAACTGAACCTGATGATTTCCCATTCACCCCATGGACGATCGCTGATTTTGGCCGTAGCGTTGAACCGTTCGTTCCTACACCACCACCACGGCTCATAATCTCCATCACTTCTTGACGATGTTTTGCCAGGCCCCCACGAGAGTCATGGATGAATGGCATAACGTAGCAATTGAAGTATGTTACTTCTGAATTCGTTCCTGCACCATAAAGTACACGTCCAGCAGGAATGAGATTTTGTTCTGTCAAATGCTGATAAAACTCGGTAAAAAACTGAGCTTTTTTTTCTCCTTCAATATCAGAGATTCCTCTAGCAACACGAGCTGCAATTTGTTCAAAATAAAGTTCAAGCGGTTTCTCAACCTCATTTATATTTCGAATCACTCGTCCCGAAGCAATTTCTTCTGGATTAGTTAACGAGCTTTGAAATTCTTCCTCAATTCGAATTATCAACTGTTCCTTATTGATCTCTTCAATTTTTCCGATCCCTCTTGCTGGATATTGTGGATCAGCATGGGTTGTTAAAATAACCAAATCCCCGACTGTCAAAGTTTTTCCGCTCATATCTTTAAATGCATAGCGATCAAGCATGATTAATCTTGAAATCCCATCAAATGTTTGAGTCATTTCTGCAGTTATCTTAGCGACTTCTTTATAAGAAGAGATATCTTGATTTAGTTTTTCTATATATTTTTTAGGATAATTCATTAAATACTACCACCTTTATCATCAACAAACACAACATATTGTGCCCGCTAATGATTATCGCACTATATAAAGTGTAATTCAATCTTGTAATTAATTTTTATTCTGATACAATGAGAACTATTATCAATTAAAACAAGGGAGTTTTCCTAGTGTTACCAACCTCTAATTCACGCTTTCCAATCAGAAGGATTACCACCCTCGCTTTATTTAGTGCCGCCTGTATTGTTGGTAGAATCCTTTTTACTTGGATACCGAATGTACAACCAATGACAGCCATTCTACTTTTACTCGCTTTTTATGGAAGTTATACAGATGCTTTAATCGTTACTTTAGTAAGCTTATTAGGGACAAACCTTTATTTAGGAATGGGTAGTTGGACAATCAGCCAACTGATCGCCTTCAGTAGTATCGTTACGGTTTTTCATTTTTTATCTAACTGTGCCCTGATTAAGCATCACATCTCTATCCAAGCAATCATTGCATTTTTATGTGGCCTTCTTTACGGATTGATCGTATCGAGAGTTGAAGTCTTTATATATCAACTACCTTCTTTTTGGGCCTATTATTTTCAAGGATTATTTTTTGATATCCTCCATGGAACGGGTAATTTAATCTTTTATCTTGTATTAGTTCCTGTGTTTAAACGAATTTTATTACCTGCTATTAATAGTTCGAAAAATAAATTAAATAGTTAGATGAGTATCTAAATCACAATATCTCTTATTAAATTAAACCTATAATTCAAATAGGAAGCCTTGCGTATTATTTAAGATGGTTCTGTTGCAAAGTTAAAAAATTAATAAAGAGTTTCCAATTAATTTTTGATTTTATGCTTAGATACTCATTAATGTATTCATCTCATGAATCACTGAAAAGCCAAAGAGACTTTTGTCTCTTTGGCTAATTTTATATAAAGCGTGTATAGTTTCAATTCCTTTAATTGTTGAGGAAGCAGTCCTTATGGACTGATATAATTTGTGCCTTTTCTTGATGGATCGATGATCCTGTTCAATGATATTATTCAAGTATTTATTTGTTCGGTGTTCAGTCTTAGAAAATAATCCTTCAGAATGCAATTGATTAAACGCACTACTTAGTGAAGGGGCTTTATCAGTGACAAGAACTTTAGGTTCTCCAAATTGTTTGATCAATCGTTTAAAGAAAGCATAAGCTGCTTGTTTATCACGCTTTTTTCGTAACCAAATATCTAATGTTATCCCCGAAGAATCAATGGATCGATACAAATAGTACCACTTTCCTTTTACCTTAATATAAGTTTCATAGGTTCTGTTGCAAAGTTTTAAATAAAGAATAAAATCCCTTACGGTATCTATGATTTAAGCTGGGATTCCCAATAATACCTTGATTTCAGTACAGACCGAAAACCCGAAGAGAGTGCCTTCTTTTCGGGTTTTCTTATATAATCCTCGAATGGCTTCCATGCCTTTAATCGTGGTAGAGGCAGTGCGTAAACTTCGATAGAATTTATTGCGTCTCTTTACTGGACGATGGTCTTGTTCAATCAAATTATTCAGGTATTTAATGGTACGATGTTCTG
>NZ_BAAFRV010000039.1:0-5432 GCF_045862035.1 Enterococcus hailinensis
ATATCAACACTCCTCGTTATACATTATATTATATAACGAGTTATAAGTCTACAAAAAAACCGCTATATATCAAGCGTTACAGCGGTTTTTCGAGTGATTATCGTTACACAATTCGGGAATGCAGGTTACACGACACGATTAATACCATCTACTTCATTCATAATTTAAAAAAAATTATGTCTAGCACTTCACAAGGGATACATATCCATTCTGTAGTAATTCCATCATGTGTATTGAAAAAATTTTCTCTCAGCTTTCGATTACCCTCCTTCTTTTACTTGAACAGTATTACTTATCTAAATTAGGAGTAAATATTTCAAATAGTTGACCATATTACCAATCGTAAGAACTTTTAAATTTCTAGCAAAACTATTACCTGACATGCAATCCAAATAAAAAAGAGTCCATGGAAGAGAAAATCGATTATCTCTTATTTCAAGACGAGTCCATGATTCGAGATTACCAAGCTATCCAACGGACCTGGTTTCTAAAAGGAAGACAACGGATAATCCCTACCTACGGAAAACATTGTGGTACAAAGCTGATTGGCTGCCTGGACTACGCGTCGGGTGAGATCCTATGCAGCGAGAAAGAGCACTACGACGCAACATCCTTCTTAGAATTCCTAGTCTTTGTTCTTGAGTATTATCCGGTTGGAAAGATAGTCATGATTCTGGACAATGCCCGTATCCATCATGCGAAACTGATCCAGCCATTCTTGGAAGAGAATAAGGGGCGTTTGGAACTCGTGTTCCTTCCTCCGTATAGCCCTAATCTCAACTTGATAGAGGGACTATGGAAATGGCTGAAGGAGACGGTTATCAATAACGTATTTTTCTCAAGCGTCCAAAAGATCAATCTGGCGGTTCAGAGTTTCCTCACTTGGATAAACGAGCAGAGGGAGATTGTCATTGACCGTCTCTGCGTGAAAATGTAGGGTAATTATTTTATTCAACTTATATAGCGAGATTTTATAATGAATTGATAGAAGTATATATTCTCTGAAAGAAATCTGTAAATTCATATTTTTTAATATTATCTTCTTCATATTCTTCCATATCACGAATCATTTCAGTAGTCATACCAGAAATAAGTGAAGACATTACTTTCTTTTTCCCAATTCTTAATTCTGCAGCTAATATTTTTTTAGCATCACAAGTATCACTAATGCTTACATTATTAGGTATTAATGAAGGATGTATATAATTTTCGATTTCTCTTTTTCTTGTTAATGAAACAACGATGCCAGAGGCTTCAAGTTCTATTTTTCTATCATATTGTTTCTTTTCTTCTAGAGTACCTTTATCGGAATCAAGAAATACAAAAAATGGAATTTTATACTTAACAGCAAAATCACTTTGAACCCAAAATTTTAATGAATCGCATCCTCCCATCGGTATAATGGTAATGCCTGCCTCATGAATATTTTTTTCAATAAATCCTTCACCAGATAATTTATTGGCGATATGAGAAAGAAAAATAATGTCATCCTTTCCTTCAACAAAAATTATACCCTTACAGTCCCGTTCTAAATACTCTGGAAGAAGACCTAAAGTTTCTGCTATTTGATTGTAAACATCAGGAGTATCAAATTTCACTATTTTTTTGTTATCATCTTCAGTAATAAAACGTAGAGATTTCTTAGGTACAATGCCACCTATATCAGGAGTATGAGTGGTTAGTAAAACTTGAGTATTATGGGATCTGCTTAGTTCAAGAAAAGACTCAATAAGCATCTTTTGATTTGAAGGATGTTGAGACGTTTCAGGCTCCTCGAATGCATAGATTATAGAGTCATTATTACTTTTAGAAAGTCTATCTTCAGCTTGTGCTCTAAAAAAATTAAGTAAGATTAACCTTCGTACACCACTACCTCTCTTGTTGATAGGCACATTTTCGTCACGAATAGTTAATTTAAATAAGGAATCAAATTTAGGCTCGACTTTAAATTCAGGAATTAGTTTACTTGCTAAAGAAGGATCCATTTCAGCTAGTTTAAGTAAAGTTTTACTAGCTGTATTTAGCGCGTGTTGCTCAACAGTTTTTTTTATTTCTTCTAATTGGCTATTAACTTCTTTTAGAGCCTCTTTAACTGCTAGTTGCATAGGTTCTGTTATCTCATTATCTCCGTCATTACTTGTTCTATCTGATTGAAAAAGGGTGAATACTGGGAGATAGTTATTTATTTTAGAAAAAATTTTCTTAGTATCTTCTCCAGAAGCACTTACTAGATGTTCTTCTAAATTTAAGTTAGCAGCATCTTTCCAAATAGTTTCTCTAATTATTTTATTTGTATTTAAATTAGCAGGTGTAACGCCCAATTCTTTAGCTCTAGATTTTAGTTTGTTATTTGTAAGTGATAATAAGTCATCATATTTTATTGTTGTGGGGTGATATGCGTAAATAGAAACCTCTTCTTTAGGCTTGGTTTTAGTCCTACTGTATACTTTAGTGATGGTTAAGTTACCGTTTTTGTTCAATAAATACTCAGATTCTAGAGTGGTTGAAACATTTTCATCAATAACTATCTGATCAGGTAAGTTTGAAAATTCACAAGAAATGGTAAAGACGTCTGATTTCGAATGTACACAGAAATCATCGTTATCTGCTACAACGAGCTTATTATTAAAAAAAATTTCTAAAGCTTCGAAAATGGTCGATTTCCCAACATCATTTTTCCCTATAAATGTAGTCAAATTATCAATAGGAATTTTTACTTTGTGTTGATAACCTCTAAAATTTTCTAACTCTACAGCAATTAAGTTGATATAAAGACCTCCCTAAAATAGTATTATATAGTATATGATACACGTTATTTTTAATATTTAAATAGAAACCTGAATAATTCATACAAATTCAAACAGCTATTACAAGGAGGGCATTCATAATCTCTTCCTACTTATTTGAAAAGTAAACCTGTAAATCTTACTTCTCAATTTGTCTATTTTTGGTACACCCAAATCAGACATATTTAAAGCAAAAAAGTAGACGCCTATTTTCGATATATGATTTTATCCGATTAGGGTATATAATCGTGTGTTTGCGGACCCCATAAAAAAAGAACCCTATGGGTATAGGGTTCCGGAGACATGATTTTATCCAATTTCATGTATTTAATATTTATAAAAAGCATTAGATAACTTAAAGGAACGATTGGCTATATAATTTAATTGATCTTTCCATATTGACTAAACAAAATAAGGTCACTATAACTACTGTGACCTTATAAATTAATTTAATTAGGAATAATTGAATTTATCTATTTTTGTACACTGTTAATATCCATATCTAATATTGGATATGGAAGTCAATTCTTTTAGTTTTTTAGATTGATAGTCTGATAGAGTAATTCCATCATTTCTGATTGCTTTAGAAATATCTAAGTTCATACGACTTAAAATCATAGGAATAGAAGCGCCCTTTTGTTCTAATTCTTCAAAATAATTCTCTAATACATTTTGTAGCGACTCGTTTTCTAAGTTTGTTTTTAAATCATCTAATAGATCAGTAATAATATTTGCTGCTTGTTTTGCTCGTTCATTTCCTCCGGAATACCATTTTGTTTTGCCCATAAAATATCGCTCCTTAATTATAGTCACACGTGAGTTTAGTTGCTATTGTACTTTCTTTATAGTCTATTGAAGTTAAACTATTTTTGCTAATATAGCGCAATTGTCGACACCTTAAATGGTAAGCATACTCTATTATAGTTCTGTATTAATTGTCCCTTCAATAAACTTATTTATTGATAATAAACAATTTAGAACTACTCTTTTTTTTAGTCTAGCTATTTATACATAACTTAAGTAGATTAAAAGTCATCTAATGACTCGTCAAAATGACTATTTTCAGTCAGATTGTTATAAAATGCTGCATATATACAATATACATATGGTTTTAACCATAGAAATCCGATTCCTAGAGATAGAATGCTTAAAATGCCCCAGCCAATAAAGCTTAACTGTAATACAAAGTATTCCCACTTATGGCCATCCATCATTTTTCTACTTTCTGTTATGCAATCGAGAGCAGATACTTTTCCATTTTCAGTTAGTATTTTTTGATCTTTATAAATGAAATAGGCTTGAGAATAAGATATTGTTTTTATAATTCCTGGTACGATAAAAAGAAATGCCCATAATAAGGTAAAAAATCCGGTGAAAATATAAATTAAAAACGTACCTAAAAAGTATTTTTTAGTGAATATTTGAAAAGCTTGTTTAACTGGTTCAATACGCATAGTTGGGTTTCTTAACCAATCTAAAAAAGTATATGAAATACCAATAGCAATAAACGTAGATAAGGCTCCAAGGATGGTAGACCAAAAGTCTTCAGTATATGATGACTCATACCTGTTAATATTCGTCCCTATATCAGAAAATAAACCGATTCTTTGCTGAATAAAGGAATAGGATAATAAAGTAATCGCTACCCCTATTATTGTTAAAATTATTGGTATAGCACTTAATAAAATGGCTTCTTTCCATCTGCCACGTAATACCTCTTTCACCTCCGCTTTTAATTCTTTTCGACTCTTATATCTTTCCAAAAAACCATTCCTCTCGCTACTTGTTTTTACCTATCTGTTTAGATTGAAATAATAGTAGGTATAAAATATTATTTCGAAGAAAATAAGTTATCTATTATGTGTACCATTCAAGAATAACCTTTCTAACCCCCTTCTAATCGACACCTTATTATCTACCAAATAGTCCTAATTTAATAGAACTTATTGGTTTCCATAGTAGCAACCAGTGGTTGCTACTGCTATTTTAGTTATTATTTCTTTACTATAAGAAAAATAATGATTGTAAAAAAGTAACCCTGTATTAACAAGGTTCTAGATACATATTTCTATGTAATTTCATGTATTTAGGTCCGATATTATTTATTATAAAAGAAGTCTCAAAATTTATTGGTACCACATTTAATTTTCACTTCATTTTTGAAAGTAAATAAGAAGGAAAATGATATTCCCCCCTTCGTATTATTTTTGGTTGGACATGTACCTAAGTACATGGTTTATAATTAAAAAAAGGATGTGATAGCATGGCTTATTTTATTAGCTCCTTCTCTGAAAAATGTGGTGTAAATAAGGAATCCATTCGATATTACGAACGAAAAAACTTACTACCAGAACCCGATCGGACTAATTCCGGTTATCGAGTTTATTCAGAGGAAGATGTAAAACGAGTAAAATTCATTAAACACCTACAAGAAATTGGCTTTTCTTTAAATGAAATTTATAAATTACTTGGTGTTGTAGATAAAGACAACATTCGTTGTGAAGGTATGTTTGAATTTGGAGAGTGTAAAATATTTTGTGTAAATGAATAAAATCCATACAAAAAAGGAAGTCCCTTCTGTAGAATTAAGTTTACGACAACCAATTCACAGAAAAGAGGACTTCCCTATGAATGATTTTACTACAG
>NZ_BAAFRV010000040.1:0-5355 GCF_045862035.1 Enterococcus hailinensis
CAGAACATCGTACCATTAAATACCTGAATAATTTGATTGAACAAGACCATCGTCCAGTAAAGAGACGCAATAAATTCTATCGAAGTTTACGCACTGCCTCTACCACGATTAAAGGCATGGAAGCCATCCGAGGATTATATAAGAAAACCCGAAAAGAAGGGCTCTCTTCGGGTTTTCGGTCTGTACTGAAATCAAGGTATTATTGGGAATCCCAGCTTAAATCATAGATACCGTAAGGGATTTTATTCTTTATTTAAAACTTTGCAACAGAACCAAATTGAATATTATGACAGTCATTCCGCGCGGGTAAAGGTGAGGAGGCTTTCAAACCAAGAACAGGAAAAAGATACATACCAAATTGGATCAGTTCATCTATATGACAGCGAAGGAGAGGAACTACTAACTTTAGATACTTTTACCTATGCCTACGATAATTATGAAGAAATAATGTTAGATATTTCCAGGAAATTTCATGTTTTAAAAGAAAATATTACGATTATTGGGTTATAAACAAGAGGATTAATACGAATTAAAAAATGTGCAAGAAGAAAATATTAAAGAACAATTCTATCGTGAAGGAGAAAAAAATGAGGGAATTTAACAACAAACTTAAGGTCTTCATCAGCTCGAAGACTGGGACTACCCCAGCTGATGAAAAATATGTGTTAGCTCGTGTTGCTGCCAAAGAGACATTGGAGTCAACGGGGCTGTTTAAAGTGTATTCTTTTGAATCTGAAGGACCATCGGTAAATTCTGCACTAGAACATTATACTGAGGGCCTAAAGGATAGTGATGTATGTATTTTTTTGATTGATAATAAAGATGATGTTCCCAAGGGTGTACAAATAGAAATTGATACTGTGAATAAATACCAGATTCCATCACTTTATTATTTTTGTCAGGGTGAAGAAAAAGAAAAAACCCAAGCGGAACTGGATTTACGGAAACCAACGAAATCAAAATACACAATTATCAACTCTTTTAGCGAATTTATTGAGAAATGCGCGCTACATTTAGTAGATGATGTATTACTGACATATAAACTCATGATTAAGTCCAAAGGTGGGCAAGATGACATATCTGAAGAGGACAAAATATTTCAAAAAAAATCAGAGGACTCTAAAATTGAAGCAGGAATAATTGAATCCAACAATAATTTGGTTTTAGGAAAGGAAAAGTTAGTTAATGAGATGTGCAGAAATTTCTTTTCGAATCTTCTTTTTGGTAAAAAAACTCAGCAGATCGACAAGAAAGACTTTGATTTTTATTGTTCCAAATACTTGTTAACAATGTTTAAACATACCACCATTGAAGAATTCAATATGAATTTATTTCTAGAATCCTTGAGTAAAATTTTGCCACCCCCCTACTATGAAATAGTCGAGAAAAGGTGGATTTCAAATCAGAAGTATTATTTGGAAGAGTATGATGCTTCCCTCATACTCTTGAAAGAAGCATTAGCACTTGCTGAGGATAATAATGGAAAAGTTGCGGAATGGTTAATTCAAGATATATTAATAGACTTAAGAAATAGAGAAAACAATATAGCTGAGACAAAAAACCAATACCTTAGGAAAACAGAAGGTCAAAAGGGACTAGATAATAGGCAGGAAAAGCTATATTATCCATTAATTGATCGGAATGAAAAAAATTTACTTGAATGGATTGAAAAAGAAAGACATAAAAATGAGATGCGATCTTATTCTAGCTGGTCATCCTACGGGGATCTTTCTTTCTTGAGCGATTATATTGCTGACATATATTATCAAGCTATGATGTTTGGTTCCTTGACCCACTTAAACAGAGTGTATTCTTTGATTCAGAACTTGACTTATCAATTGAGTAAATTTTCAGATTACTGGCCATGGGTGATGACACTTTTAAGTACGACAATAGTTACACTTGATCGGAAAAAAACAACTCAAATAACACGGCATTTTGGAAAACTACTTGAAAAAATGAATCCAGAAGATGCTAGAAGAGTTTATCAGTTCTCAAACAATGCTAAACCACAACATAATAAATTCACCGCAAACCTTATTGCAATGTCTGAAGTTGGTTATTACTTAAATGACGATGATTTTGAACAGTATTGGGATTCTCTCAAATTGCAAATCAATGCATGGGTTAAGGAAGAAAATAGTATGGTATCTTTACAACCTTATGTTTTTCAGTGCCTAAAAAGAATCAGTGCTCGTATTGACGATAACTATATTTTAGAATTTGGTTTAAGCCTTTTAGAATCTTCTAAGATACGTTATAACCTGGATGTTCTGGAATTGTTAGCTGGAAATAATATTGATTACGAATTGGTTAACGTTGATAACTTGAATAGAGCAATTCAAACTCTTATCAAGTATGCAACAGGAAATAATGATTTTAATGAACTTAAGGGTGTTCAGATTATTTTTACACTAATGAGAAATGTAAATTGTGAAAGACAGCAAGAAATGGAGGCATTTCTTCAGAGTAAATGGCCTGATTTTTATTCTAGAGAGTATATGTTTGAAAAAAATAAAGGTAAGCAATCGCAAGAGGTTCTTATCGAATCAAAAATTGAAGATATTCACAATAGGAATCTCACCCAAGGAAAAAATGGCATTTATTCTGGGTATGGAACAAATCCATATCTTGAATCTGAAGGTATATTAACCACAGTAGATGAAAAAATCGGAGGGAAAATGATTGATGAATTGTTTATTGCCACATCGAACACAGTCTTATCGACTGATCAATTAGTAGAAGATAAACTGAATGCCTATCGTCTCATAATTTTTTTAATTAGATACGACGTATCTCTCATAGAAAGAAATGAAGAAGTGATTGCTCGAATCATTCAATTTCAAGATTATGAGAGCGCAAGTGAGTCAATGATGAGTCATGTAGACAGTACAATGATAATCCTAAGTCATTTGTTGTTGTTAGAATGCTTAGGAAAGAACAAATTTTCTGAGATTGCCCAAATTCTCTCGGTATTCACTGATTCTGGAAACCAAGTTGAAGCTTGTAAGATGCTCCAAACATTCCTTTACAATTATAAAAATTACAACATCAGAGCTAATCTGGAAAGTTTATTCTTACAATGTTCACTTTTATGGACAAACTCAGGTAATATTGATGTTCGCTGGCATAACACCCATTTACAACTTACTTTGATAGAAAAGAAAAAATATAGAAAGTTGATTGGGAAAAATTTACAGAGTATTATGGAATCTGACAACGCCATTGTAAAGAGCCAGATCGTGCATAAAATAGATTTAATAAATAATTTGGATAAAAAGCTAGGTAAAGCTATTTTCGAAAGTGCAAAAGATGATAATAACTTTGTGATTCGGAAAATAGCAAATATCAAAATCAGGTAATTCTACCTATTTAATGTGTGAGAACTTATGTGTTATCGATATAAGTACTATCCTCACCTGAGCGGTACTAATTTTTAAATTAGAGACCCCTTACTCTCTCCACATTTGTCCTGTTGTAAATTTTACACTTAAGCGGCAAAAAAATTAAAATCTGTTGTACATGAATTAAAAACCAAAAAAGGTAGTGTCCAGAAAATGGTTCATTTCTGGACACTGCTTTTTTGGTATGTTTTTTCTCTAAATGATCTGAAAAAAGTGTCCATAAACCCGTCACAAATTCTATGTCCAATTAATCACCCTGGATAAAGTTATGGTACAATGAAATAAAAAAAGAAGGTGATTTTTTGAAAATTGGATATGCGCGCGTTTCTACGGGTTTACAGAATTTGGATCTCCAGGAAGACAGTTTGGAAAAATTCGGGTGTGAGAAAGTTTTTACAGATCACATGAGTGGCGCAAAGAGCAATCGTCCGGGATTAGAAACAGCGATTGAATTTGTTCGATCAGGGGATACGCTCGTTGTGTGGCGACTAGATCGGCTTGGGAGAAATATGGAAGACCTGATTACGATCGTCAATCGTTTGAACAATCGTGGTGTTAGTTTTCACAGCTTACAAGAAAATATCACGATGGATAAATCAAGCTCGACTGGTCAATTAATGTTCCATCTGTTTGCAGCGTTTGCGGAATTTGAGCGGAATCTAATTTTGGAACGATCTGCAGCTGGACGTGCTGCTGCACGGGCGCGAGGTAGATTTGGTGGACGCCCGGAAAAGTTGAGCAAAAGTGACTTGGAACTTATCAAGACGTTGATCGATAATGGAACACCTATTAAAACGATTGCCGAAAGATGGAATGTTTCGCGTACAACCATTTATCGGTATCTCAATAAATTAGAGGGAATGAATGATGCCACTCGTTTATCGAATAACTGATTCAGCGCACTCGAAGATTATTTTGATTTAGCTGAGTATTGTGATCAGATTGAGCAACTAGTTCAGACATTATCTTTTGCTAGTCTTCTATCTGGCATTATTTGATCTAAGGAATAACTAACCCTTATTGCTGAGGATTCCCTAGACACTTCTTCAAAATCATTTTTATTTAATAATACCTTAAATCTAATATGTATATTATATTGGTATTTGATTTCATCAAACATGTCATTATACTGAATTTCGATAATTGTATTAAGGTCTACTTCTTCTTTTTCCTGTATTATTTCTTTTTTTATAATCAAATAAGGTGGTAAGAGTATTCTAATCTCAAAATCTTGACCAGCTAAGAGTTCTCCGATGTATACATCAGTAGTAGTGCTATGTAACTCCGTATTATCTGTCCAATCAATCTGATCATATACTGGGGAAAATGTTCTTATTCGGGCGTTTGATGTTTCCCCTCTACCTTTATTTGTAATAGTCAACGGGAATGTAATTTTATTGTCTTGATTAAATGAAAAATAATGTGGGAGTTGAAAATCGTTTGATTCACCTACGCGAGTTGAATGTCCTGTTACACCTAATCCAACTTCACGATAACTAACGCCATTTGTAGAAGTGAAAAATTTAGTTATGTCTAATATAGGTTTATACTGTATTGCTTGATCCTGCTTACTGGATTTCTCTTGTTGTTTTATAGTTACCCACACACCTGCTAAAGTTATGGCTCCTCCTAATACAGCTCCGTAATATCCCATCCAGGCGCCGACATCAGAACGATCAATGATTCCGAAACGGGATGGGGTTATAAGTATAAAATATACACTTAGCGGTAAAAAAATTAAAATTAGTACGACGATTAACATGTATTTAAGAATTGTTTTTTGTTTCATTAATTAACTCCCTTTCAATTTGAAGTTGTCAGGTTAAACCTGAATTCCCGGAATTTATAACGAGGGAGGGGCAACCCCTAACGCCTCATATAATTCCTTCTGCTTCGTCGTAACCTCTCCCAACAGGCGTCCATGTCCGGGGGACTCGAATAATTCAATCGT
>NZ_BAAFRV010000041.1:0-3080 GCF_045862035.1 Enterococcus hailinensis
CATGGGAACAGGTGTATCCTTCTCGCTATCGCCACCACACTATTTGTTTGAGTAAACTTCGTTCACTCAAAACTGGATCAGAAACATTCAAACAGCCAAGATCAATTTTTTTGGTTAAGTCCTCGATCGATTAGTATCAGTCCGCTCCGTACATCACTGCACTTCCACTTCTGACCTATCTACCTGATCATCTCTCAGGGATCTTACTTTCTTAAAGAAATGGGAAATCTCATCTTGAGGTGGGCTTCACACTTAGATGCTTTCAGCGTTTATCCCTTCCCTACATAGCTACCCAGCGATGCCTCTGGCGAGACAACTGGTACACCAGCGGTAAGTCCATCCCGGTCCTCTCGTACTAAGGACAGATCCTCTCAAATTTCCAACGCCCGCGACGGATAGGGACCGAACTGTCTCACGACGTTCTGAACCCAGCTCGCGTGCCGCTTTAATGGGCGAACAGCCCAACCCTTGGGACCGACTACAGCCCCAGGATGCGACGAGCCGACATCGAGGTGCCAAACCTCCCCGTCGATGTGGACTCTTGGGGGAGATAAGCCTGTTATCCCCAGGGTAGCTTTTATCCGTTGAGCGATGGCCCTTCCATGCGGAACCACCGGATCACTAAGCCCGACTTTCGTCCCTGCTCGACTTGTAGGTCTCGCAGTCAAGCTCCCTTGTGCCTTTACACTCTGCGAATGATTTCCAACCATTCTGAGGGAACCTTTGGGCGCCTCCGTTACCTTTTAGGAGGCGACCGCCCCAGTCAAACTGCCCATCTGACACTGTCTCCCACCACGATTAGTGGTGCGGGTTAGAGTGGTCATAACACAGGGGTAGTATCCCACCAGCGCCTCTGTCGAAACTAGCGTTCCGACTTCTACGGCTCCTACCTATCCTGTACATGTGGTACAAACACTCAATATCAAACTGCAGTAAAGCTCCATGGGGTCTTTCCGTCCTGTCGCGGGTAACCTGCATCTTCACAGGTACTAAAATTTCACCGAGTCTCTCGTTGAGACAGTGCCCAAATCGTTACGCCTTTCGTGCGGGTCGGAACTTACCCGACAAGGAATTTCGCTACCTTAGGACCGTTATAGTTACGGCCGCCGTTTACTGGGGCTTCAATTCGTACCTTCGCTTACGCTAAGCACTCCTCTTAACCTTCCAGCACCGGGCAGGCGTCAGCCCCTATACGTCATCTTTCGATTTTGCAGAGACCTGTGTTTTTGATAAACAGTCGCTTGGGCCTATTCACTGCGGCTGATCGTTAGATCAGCACCCCTTCTCCCGAAGTTACGGGGTCATTTTGCCGAGTTCCTTAACGAGAGTTCTCTCGCTCACCTTAGGATTCTCTCCTCGACTACCTGTGTCGGTTTGCGGTACGGGCCATTGTTTTCTAACTAGAAGCTTTTCTTGGCAGTGTGACATCAGGAACTTCGGTACTATTATTTCCCTCCCCATCACAACTTGTCCTTAAAGATGCAAGCATTTGACTCACTTCAAGACTTGTTGCTTGGACAGACATTTCCAATCGTCTGATTCCTTAGCCTCCTGCGTCCCTCCATTGTTCAAACAAAAACAACGGGTACAGGAATATCAACCTGTTATCCATCGCCTACGCCTTTCGGCCTCGGCTTAGGTCCCGACTAACCCTGGGCGGACGAGCCTTCCCCAGGAAACCTTAGTCATTCGGTGGACAGGATTCTCACCTGTCTTTCGCTACTCATACCGGCATTCTCACTTCTAAGCGCTCCAGCAGTCCTCACGATCTACCTTCAACGCCCTTAGAACGCTCTCCTACCAACACACCTAATGGTGTGTTCCACAGCTTCGGTAATATGTTTAGCCCCGGTACATTTTCGGCGCAGGGTCACTCGACTAGTGAGCTATTACGCACTCTTTAAATGGTGGCTGCTTCTGAGCCAACATCCTAGTTGTCTGTGCAACCCCACATCCTTTTCCACTTAACATATATTTTGGGACCTTAGCTGGTGGTCTGGGCTGTTTCCCTTTCGACTATGGATCTTATCACTCACAGTCTGACTCCCAGAGATGAATGGATGGCATTCGGAGTTTATCTGAATTCGGTAACCCGAGATGGGCCCCTAGTCCAAACAGTGCTCTACCTCCATCATTCTTACTCTGAGGCTAGCCCTAAAGCTATTTCGGAGAGAACCAGCTATCTCCAAGTTCGTTTGGAATTTCTCCGCTACCCACACCTCATCCCCGCACTTTTCAACGTACGTGGGTTCGGTCCTCCAGTGCGTTTTACCGCACCTTCAACCTGGACATGGGTAGATCACATGGTTTCGGGTCTACGACCACTTACTCATTCGCCCTATTCAGACTCGCTTTCGCTACGGCTCCGTTTTTTCAACTTAACCTCGCAAGTAATCGTAACTCGCCGGTTCATTCTACAAAAGGCACGCTATCACCCATTAACGGGCTTTAACTTGTTGTAGGCACACGGTTTCAGGATCTATTTCACTCCCCTTCCGGGGTGCTTTTCACCTTTCCCTCACGGTACTGGTTCACTATCGGTCACTAGGGAGTATTTAGCCTTGGGAGATGGTCCTCCCGGATTCCGACGGAATTCCTCGTGTTCCGCCGTACTCAGGATCCTCCTAGGTGTCAGTCAAATTTTGTCTACGGGGCTTTTACCCTTTCTAGCAGACCTTTCCAGGTCCTTCGACTATCTCACTAGACTACCATATCGGAGTCCTACAACCCCAAGAGGCAAGCCTCTTGGTTTGGGCTTTTCCCGTTTCGCTCGCCGCTACTCAGGGAATCGAATTTTCTTTCTCTTCCTGCAGGTACTTAGATGTTTCAGTTCTCTGCGTCTACCTCTAATCAGCTATGTATTCACTGAAAAGTAACATCCTATAAAAGATGCTGGGTTTCCCCATTCGGAAATCTCCGGATCAAAGCTTACTTACAGCTCCCCGAAGCATATCGGTGTTAGTCCCGTCCTTCATCGGCTCCTAGTGCCAAGGCATCCACCGTGCGCCCTTATTCACTTAACCTTATCAACCTTTCGGTTGGGTCTTACTAATTTCCATGAGCGATCATGTTCCTTAGCA
>NZ_BAAFRV010000041.1:3399-5069 GCF_045862035.1 Enterococcus hailinensis
AAATTGAGAGTAAACCTCTCAAAACTGAACGAATAAAATAACCTGTGTAGTCTCCGTAATATTCCTTAGAAAGGAGGTGATCCAGCCGCACCTTCCGATACGGCTACCTTGTTACGACTTCACCCCAATCATCTATCCCACCTTAGGCGGCTGGCTCCAAAAGGTTACCTCACCGACTTCGGGTGTTACAAACTCTCGTGGTGTGACGGGCGGTGTGTACAAGGCCCGGGAACGTATTCACCGCGGCGTGCTGATCCGCGATTACTAGCGATTCCGGCTTCATGTAGGCGAGTTGCAGCCTACAATCCGAACTGAGAGAAGCTTTAAGAGATTAGCTTAGCCTCGCGACTTCGCGACTCGTTGTACTTCCCATTGTAGCACGTGTGTAGCCCAGGTCATAAGGGGCATGATGATTTGACGTCATCCCCACCTTCCTCCGGTTTGTCACCGGCAGTCTTGCTAGAGTGCCCAACTAAATGATGGCAACTAACAATAAGGGTTGCGCTCGTTGCGGGACTTAACCCAACATCTCACGACACGAGCTGACGACAACCATGCACCACCTGTCACTTTGCCCCCGAAGGGGAAGCTCTATCTCTAGAGTGGTCAAAGGATGTCAAGACCTGGTAAGGTTCTTCGCGTTGCTTCGAATTAAACCACATGCTCCACCGCTTGTGCGGGCCCCCGTCAATTCCTTTGAGTTTCAACCTTGCGGTCGTACTCCCCAGGCGGAGTGCTTAATGCGTTAGCTGCAGCACTGAAGGGCGGAAACCCTCCAACACTTAGCACTCATCGTTTACGGCGTGGACTACCAGGGTATCTAATCCTGTTTGCTCCCCACGCTTTCGAGCCTCAGCGTCAGTTACAGACCAGAGAGCCGCCTTCGCCACTGGTGTTCCTCCATATATCTACGCATTTCACCGCTACACATGGAATTCCACTCTCCTCTTCTGCACTCAAGTTTCCCAGTTTCCAATGACCCTCCCCGGTTGAGCCGGGGGCTTTCACATCAGACTTAAGAAACCGCCTGCGCTCGCTTTACGCCCAATAAATCCGGACAACGCTTGCCACCTACGTATTACCGCGGCTGCTGGCACGTAGTTAGCCGTGGCTTTCTGGTTAGATACCGTCAAGGGATGAACTTTTTATTCTCATCCTTGTTCTTCTCTAACAACAGAGTTTTACGATCCGAAAACCTTCTTCACTCACGCGGCGTTGCTCGGTCAGACTTTCGTCCATTGCCGAAGATTCCCTACTGCTGCCTCCCGTAGGAGTTTGGGCCGTGTCTCAGTCCCAATGTGGCCGATCACCCTCTCAGGTCGGCTATGCATCGTTGCCTTGGTGAGCCGTTACCTCACCAACTAGCTAATGCACCGCGGATCCATCCTCAAGTGACGCAAAAGCGCCTTTCAAAAGAAAACCATGCGGTTTTCTTTGTTATGCGGTATTAGCACCTGTTTCCAAGTGTTATCCCCCGCTTGAGGGTAGGTTATCCACGTGTTACTCACCCGTTCGCCACTCTTTTTCTTTCGGTGGAGCAAGCTCCGGTGAAAGAAAAAGCGTTCGACTTGCATGTATTAGGCACGCCGCCAGCGTTCGTCCTGAGCCAGGATCAAACTCTCATAAAAAGTGTTTGAAACAATCTTGCGATTGTTAAGCTCAATTTTAAA
>NZ_BAAFRV010000042.1:0-3971 GCF_045862035.1 Enterococcus hailinensis
TTCCTTTTTTTAGAGATTATTCATTCATAAATTTATCAACACTAACTATCATTTCAAGCTCTATTAACCTTTTTTCTGCTTTCTCTAAACAACCATATCTTAATAAAATATAAGATGTGTCATAATCATAAAATGCACGTTTTAATGTTTCATATTCTTCAATAAAGGTATCTTTATAACCGACAATTTTCATTTCTTTATGGTCTAAATTTTCAGGATAAAGTATAATTTCTTCATTATCATAAGCTATTTGTATTTTTTCTAAGGCTTCTTTTTCGTTCTTTGCTTCAATTTCAAATTCCTTTTCCAAAGTTTCAATTATTCTTATTTTATAAAGCATAATGTTTTCTTCCTTTCTTTATAACTTACAAACCCTATCGGGCTTGTAAGTATTTTTTTTCTTCTTTTTCTTCTTTAATTTTTTGGCTTCCATACATTCCTCTTATTGTATCCATATCATAGTCTTTATGGCTTCTTTTTTTGTAATCTTTAGGGGCTTTATACCAAGCATATTTTTTAGGTGAATATCGAAATCCTAGGGCTTTTATATCTTCTTTATATGGTTTTGTATTACCTGTTAGCCATATAAATGTTCCTACTACTTCGATTGCTACGCCGTCCATTTTTAGATTGAACAATCTATTAATAATATCCTTAAACTGTTCGGGTGTTTCTGTTGTTTCTTTGGTGTAAGTTTCACCTTCTTTATTCTTATGAGTGTTTTTAAGTTTGCTAAACAGTTCGTCATATTCATTGTTCAAAATTTTCATTTCTTCTTCATTCCCGCCACAATCGGGGTGTAACTTCAAAGCTAACTTTTTGTAGGCTTTTTTCAATTCTTCCAATGTTTCAACGTTATTAATGTATTTCATTTTTATCATTCCTTTTCTTTTTGATTTTTGGCTTTTTGACAACCATTTTTGTTAGGCGTTTGAGGAAGTGAAGCTGTTTTCCTCATGTTTTAAAAGCTAGAAATAAATTACAGTGTACGCTCCTTTCTTTTTTCGTTTTGTTGGTTCATTTTCGCCAGTCTGTTCGTGTCGTTTGCTGTGACGAGAACGCAACATAGACACAAAGAAAACACAAGGGCGAGCTTGCTCGTTTATATACCCTTGTGTTTTCGACTGGATATGTTAAGGTAACAAACAGTAAATGACACGTTACAGACTGCAAATTGTAGCAACTGAAAAAAGAAAGAATGCTGTTGTGTGCTTTATTTCTCGATCAGCTTTTAAAAAATGAGGAAATTTTTTATAAAAAAAGAGTAGTTACCGTTTTTTGGTAACTACTCTTTTTCCTTTTTTAAGGTTTAAAGTCCTGGAAGCTTAGGTATTTTTGGTATTGGTGGTGTAGGTGGCTGCAAGCTTTCCAATTTTTGTTGAATTGCTTTAAATTCAGGGGCTTCTTGGTGTTTATTTAGAACCATTTTTTGCTCTATTCGTTCTAAAGTCGGTTGAATTTCTTTACTTGATACTTTACGATTTAATTCTTTTTCTAAGGTTTCTTTTGGACTAATAGAAGGTGTTTCCAAACTTGAATAGAGTTTCACTCCTTCTCTGTTATATAGCCTTATATCGCTAAATAAGCCCGTTTTTTTAAGCAATTCTAAATTGTAAGGAGTGAGCGAAAGCCACGCTCACATTTTACTTGCAGCGTTCACTTCGTTCACTCGCTAAAAGAAAAGAACAAAACCGCTTTTAGGACTTTATTGGATTCCCTCTAATTGCTCATATAAGCTGTTTTAACTGTTTGACTAGCTAAATACTCACTTCTTGCAATCAAGCGTCTTACAGACGGTCAGGGTAACCCCTAACAACCCTTAAATGGAAAACCTATACTTTGTTTAACTTGTTTTTTTACAACTTACAACAAGCTATTCAATTCAAAATCACTTTAAACCCACTTAAAAGCTCGTTTAAGCATTCTTAATGTTCCCTTTGAACAAAAATAGACAGTTTCGAATTAAAGTCGCTTAAATCGAGTTTTAGAGCGTTTTAAAATAGAATGATGAAAAACTAAAAAGTTTCAAACGCTGGTCGGCTTGTTTCGTTAAAAAAGAGTGCAATGCGCACTTACACATCACTCTAAAAACGAGTGATGTAATGGCTAAAAATCGTGTATCAGAAGTTGCTTATCGCAACAACAAAATTTCATGATAGTAGCGTCTCTTAAATAAGTGAGTCTTTGTTTAAATTTGTGATACATTTTTCTGATCCATCAAGAACTTCCTCAAAGATAAAATGCCTCAGCGCTCATTAGTCAATCGCCCTTTGTCATTGATTTTGTAATAAGTATTGCGCCCTATTCGGTTACAATCCTCACAACAAAATAGAAAATATAAAACCATAAATACTGCAAGCTATCACATTGTAATACAAATCACTTCGTTCTTGTATTACAATATTGCTTGAAAAGGGGGAAGTTTCACTTTCCCCTTTTATCCCCTTTGGATTGTGTCGATTTGCTTTACGCAAACGCCAACTGCCCATTTGATAAAAATAAAATGGGCAAAAGATATTTCTTTTTGTCATACAAAAAGAAGAAAAAAAGAGACGAATTTCGTCATTTGATTGAACAAGACCATCGTCCAGTAAAGAGACGCAATAAATTCTATCGAAGTTTACGCACTGCCTCTACCACGATTAAAGGCATGGAAGCCATTCGAGGATTATATAAGAAAACCCGAAAAGAAGGCACTCTCTTCGGGTTTTCGGTCTGTACTGAAATCAAGGTATTATTGGGAATCCCAGCTTAAATCATAGATACCGTAAGGGATTTTATTCTTTATTTAAAACTTTGCAACAGAACCGAATAATCCAACAGTAATAAAAGATAAAGTCAAAATCCCATAATAAATTTTCAAAAGAACAGACCATTCTTTGATCCTATTAAGAACAGCTATCTCCTCCTCCGTCATCAATCAATTCACCTGTTCTTTCTTCTTTTTTGGATCCATACTCTTTAAGAACTTCTCCTCCAACACCAGTAAATGACGATAAACACCATCCATTGACCAGCCTGAAGAAAGACTAAGACAATATAAAAAATCACAAGGTAACGTTTTTACTGCACGGTTTCTAGTTACCCAGCTTGCTACTGTACTCTGCTTATATCCATGCAACTCACAAAACTGCTCTACTGTCATACCTAACCGCGAAATAATAAACACATTGACCGGGTAGGGATATACAAAGGTATTGATACTCATAGTCAGAAAGACCTCCCAGCATATTATTACGTTTGCAATAATAGTACTACTCTTTCTTAAGACCAGCAAGCAAGGCGGAGAAAAAGAAGAAACGTATCATAGATATAATGTAATAGGCAATTTGCACCTTTTAATTTCAACCTGTATCGATCATGAACAGATCTGTTTGCACGCCGATCTTATTTGGTTCTATCAAGCGTTTCAGTGCTGTCTGGATAAACATGTATTCTCTTCCAAAAGCTTCTGAGATCGCAGCGAAATAAGCCCCCTGGCTTTCTTTTTTTAGCCGGATAACGGAGCGCATCAATCCATGTATCGAAGCTAGCATAATACCTCCATTTCTACCAGCACGAACACGAAAATGAATTTTGTTCTCTTCTTTTAACTGCTTCAGTACTTTGTCCAGGGAGCGTTTTGGGATCTTTAAACTTTCAGTTAAATCTTTTTTTGTAGAAATAATGTATGGTTGTTCTTCATAGGATTGCTCATTCAAATAAGACAATAGATCTTCTGCCCATTCATGACTATGAGAATACTTTCGTACTGCTCGCTCTTTCTTAAACTTCCACCAACCCCGTTTTTTGTTGAATAGCTGCTTTTCAGAAAGATTGACATCGACCCACTCTTGGCATAATTGGACAATTTTTTCTCTGTGCGCTGCTTGATATTTTCCGGAGTAAGCGGAACGAATGATTCTGGTTAATTCTCGATCAGATAAAGGGTTAGCCAAGCGGTCATTGAATTCTAACATCGTCAATTCACA
>NZ_BAAFRV010000043.1:0-3474 GCF_045862035.1 Enterococcus hailinensis
GGCTACCATGATGATATCTTTTTCAAATTGTTTGCCTTTAAAATGAGACATGGTTATTCTCCTAATGTTTTCGTTTCAGCTATTTTACACTAAATAGACGTTTTGATAAAACTTTGCAACAGAACCCCTTCATTTATTATCTTATGTATTGGATAATTTCCTTGATAGATCTAATTGATGAAACTACGTGATTTTGTCCGTTAAAGGAATTATTTTTGACGTCTATAATATTTACAGTTATACTTTTATTTTCAATTTCATATCTTTTAGGAGGCTATATCATGTCAACTTTAACTCTAGTACTTACAATTCTTGTAGCATTTCAATTTTTCTACATAATGTATTTAGAGACTTTTGCTACTACGTCCAATGCAACCAGTAAAATTTTTGACTTATCAAAACAAGAATTAAGTCAACCATCGATAAATACACTGTTTAAGAATCAAGGCATCTATAATGGACTTCTTGGATTGGGCTTACTTTATAGTATTTTTTCTGGTAGTTCATCGGAAGAGATAAATCGTATATTTCTCATTTTTATCATTCTAGTTGCAATATACGGTAGTATCACTAGCAATAAAAAAATTATTTTAACTCAAGGTGGTGTGGCTATTTTAACGCTCATAACCACATTGTTTTAACTTTGTAATTTCTTTTACCCACCTATTTTATTAATAGGTTTTTTTCATACCTACTAAAAATCATCCGTTTGCTGAACTCTGTTTGATAATAATCTATAGTTTCCTATTGTTGGATAAATCCACAATCCATAGAGTACTTGTGAACCTTTTTATATAAGATTATAATTAGATAAATTAAATAAGGAGATGCTTTAATGTTCGAGTACAAAACTGAAGTTTTATATACAAAATTTAAATGGACTACTGACAAAGCTGAAGTAGATGACATTGCAGAGTTGAATGACTTATTTAACAAGCGTTCAAAAGAAGGGTGGGAACTAGTCACATATTCCTATATGTCAACGTCCTTACAAATTAAAGGCGCCACTCTAATCACTTTCAAAAAGCCTCTATAGAAGAGAATAAGTAATGGTATTAGTTTCTGACGCCATTTTTTCGATCAATGATTTCCTTGATAGCGCCAATTTATGGGCCTATCTCATTTCGTCCTGTTAACGCAAAGTTAAAGTCTAAAGTATTGGCGAATAATCAGACACTATTAATTAATATTATTTATTATTTGATTGTTACTGTTAAGTTATAAATGATTGATAAATAATATTTTGGTTAAGTATCTTACTAATTTCAAGACCACTTTTATCGTTAGCTAAATATAAAAATTTTTTATGATTTAATATTTAGTTGTAGAATGAAATTATTTTTACTTACTTCCCCATAAAATTTATTGTTTTCAATCTTTTAGCTAGCACTTAATTGTGCTAGCTTTTTTATTTCATCAAAGCTATGTGATAGCGCCAGTTTGTGGACTTATCTTATTTTGTCCGTTAACGAACGAATATTTTAAATGGTTTGCCACTTTAGTCAATGCTATTATTATCTGATAGGGGGTGAATGAAATTGGTACATGTAAAAAATTTTTTATTGTTATTGGGTTATTTATTTTAAGCCAAATCAGTATTACTATTTTTGGTTTAATTCAAGAAATATCTCCACATTCATTAGTTGGAGGAAATTTGCTAGCATTAATTTTATTAATAATGGTTAATATAATAATTCTTGTATGGCTTACTTATAAGTTAAAGTTAATAGAATTTAATTTTACTTGGATCACAAAAACAAATCTTTTTATTATTATAGGATCAACAATTCTTTTAAAGGTTATTGCGATAATGGGCACTTTATTAATACAGTACTTTAATGGGCAAGAAATAAGTAACAATGACGCAGCATTAAATAGTTTATTTAATGGCGTAAATCCTGTTTTATTATTTTTATTGATTGCTATTTCTGCACCAATAATGGAAGAAATTGTTTTTCGTGGTGGAATTATTGGTTTATTGTGTAAAAACAAGCCAATAATTGGTATTCTATTAAGTTCAATATCTTTTGGGCTGATTCACATGGCAACAGATATACCGAACTTTCTTCTTTATGCACTAATGGGTTTAATATTGTCGCTAAGTTATTACAAACCTAAGCGATTAGAAGTCTCAATAATGGTTCATTTTCTTAATAACGTTATCCCAGCTATCGCAATGATTTTCCTGCAATAGATTCTAGACGACTATATGTCGTCATTTTTTTATTTTTCTATATTTACCTTCTTCTCCTATGTTATTTTGTTCGTTAAGGTTATTCTCACGTCGATTGAGTCGTAATTGGATCAACAAGTGATTAAATCCAATCAAATCTCTGGCCAATACTTCTAGTGGATCCTTCATTTCCATAATTTGACTTACAAGCTTCAATTTTCTATAATTACTCATATTAATAGGTAATTGCAGGCGAAACCTAATCCCAACATTGCCGTTGAGTGAAAGAAATTTTATGCGAATCAACGTTTTACAACACACTCCTAACGAGGGTCCGGGATCTATTCAAGAATGGTCTAAGCAACATGGTCATGAAATGTATATCTACCATCCATATCAATTCAATGGTGTATTACCTTCAGCAGAGGAGACTGATATGCTTATCATATTAGGCGGTCCAATGAGTCCAAACGACGATATCGATTGGATTAACTATGAACGTATATTGATCAAAGAGCTACTTGAGAGAAATATCCCAATGTTTGGCGCTTGCTATGGTGCTCAGCAAATTGCTAAAACACTCGGATACGAAGTTTCCAAAGCGCCCTATAAGGAAGTTGGTTGGGCAACAGTTACACTTGAGAGTGATACAATTCCCGATATTCCTAGGACATTAACTGCTTTGCATTGGCATGAAGAAATGTTTGAAATTCCAGAAAATGCTATCCATCTGTTCAGTAGCGACCTTGTTCGTAATCAAGGATATTTGTTAAATAGAAACGTGATTGGACTACAATTTCATTTTGAGCCTCAATCAGATGATGTCCGTGAAATGGCTATTAATGATTTTGAATATCCAAACGACAATAATTCTTTAAATCAAAGTGCGCAAGATATTATGGCAGCAAATTTTCCTACTAAAAACAAAGAAGTAATGTACAAATTATTAGATTTTATTTCTCAAAAATAGTAATTTTTTGAAACTAAGCCATCAAATCAATGATGGCTTTTTTTGTCTAAAAATACATGATAATTCCAGATGAAAAAAGAGCTCAAAAGTTAGGGGATGATTCTAAGGAACTTGTATACTTAGATAAATAGCTTGCGGAAAACTATTATCCATAAAAAATAAGTTTTATAGATATTGAAATAGATAAATCTAATATGAATTTCCGAGAGTGTAAAATATTTTGTGTAAATGAATAAAATCCATACAAAAAAGGAAGTCCCTTCTGTAGAATTAAGTTTACGACAACCAATTCACAGAAAAGAGGACTTCCCTATGAATGATTTTACTACAG
>NZ_BAAFRV010000044.1:0-3281 GCF_045862035.1 Enterococcus hailinensis
AAGTTCATCCGTTGTAAGATGGGTATAGGTCATTTGTACTCACTCCTTATAATTCTTTGGTCAGAACTATTTTGAGTGTAGCACAAATGGCTTTTTTAGTTGTCTAGCTTAATTTTACAATCGGCGTTGTTAAATCTTTATTAGTGAGTAATTGGAGGTTTTTTACACTTTGGACTACTCCTCGACCCCAACGTACACGCTGTTTGATTACACTAGGAATATCCGTAGGTGTTAACCCACTAGCCATTGGCTCAGTAGTCGAAATACTCGTATAGCCTTTACTATTGATCAAGATACCCAATTCAAAATCTTCTGTGATCGTAGCAGTCGGAAAACCTCCTGCATCGACAATCGCCTGCCTTAAAATTACTGTATTTGATCCCGTATAGATTGCAGCTTCTTGAGCATTATTTAAAACATTTACTTCTCTTGAAAAGAAATCTTGTTCGTTTGGAACTGTGTTTTCAGAAAATAGATTGTACTGAAAAAGATCCGCATTGTAAAAGCTTTGAGGCGTCTGAACTAAGCCTAAAGGTTTTATCTCTTCGTCATCTTGCCGATCTAATTGATTTTGAACATAATATGGAACAGTTTCTAGTAAAAAATTAGAGTAAGGAATCATATCCGCATCGAACGTCGCTACTAGCGGAGAACTACTTTTGGCTAGTGCGTTATTTAAATTTCCCGATTTTGCATGCTGATTATTCTCTAATCCAATATAGCCAATCGAAAATTTAGCCGCCAAATCTTTAACTTCTACCCGATTTGAATCGTCACAAAGATAAATATGTACCAGCTTTTTATCAGGATACTCCATCCGCGTAGCAGCATTTACAGTTTTTAAAAGTAAATCCACTGTTTCATTATGAGTAGCGATAAATACATCCACAGCTGGAAATAACCTTTCTTCAACTTCTGGCTTTTCAATTTTCTTAGCCTTTTTTTTATTCCAGATAAGAATTACAGCCGTAAAGTATGAAATGATCTCACTGATCCATAAAGCTATTCCAAAAACCACTGCAAATAACGATTCCCCCCATGGAAGTGTAAACATTCCACGCCAAGCTAAATAAATTACGGCGGTGATGAATGCAATAATATATATTAAAGGCTTAGATTTTTTTAATCGAATGACCATATTTTTTCCTCCCAAAAATGAAGTGTTTTTGTATTTGATAGCTAAATAAAAACAAACAGCTATCAACAATCACTTTGATCATTACTGAATAATCCCCAAAATTGATCATAGATAACAAATACACAAGGATACTGGAAACACCAATTTGAGCTAATACTAGACTAAAATATTTGAATAGACTAAAATCTGGGTTGTTTTTAAATACTAAGTTTCGATTTACCAAATAATTGAAGGCTGCTGAAATAATCCGAGCAGAAATTCCGGCTATAGCCACTGTCGATAAGGTAAAATCGGTAAATGATGCTATCACTAAACCATACATTGAGATATCCAACGCAAAGGATGCTAATGAAGCAATTACATATCTTAAAAATTGCCTTCTTTCAGAGTCAAATACCTGCTTAATAAAAACAGAATAGACGGAAATTGAATCGGAAACAGCTCTAAAGTGAGAGGTCTCGTTATCATTGATATAAATTGTTGTGATTGGTTCACAAATAATCGGCCAAGAATGTTTTTTTGTTTCAATCAGCATGCGTAATTCATATTCAAATCGATTCCCTTCCACCAAAAGAAGTTGATCCATATATTGGCGTGGAATCACTCTTAAACCAGTTTGTGTATCACTAATATCAATCCCAGTAGAAAGTTTTAATATCTTACGAGTGAGTAGATTTCCGAATAAACTTCTAAAAGGGACTTCTCCCTCAAAGGTTCGCGTGCCTAAAACTAAACTTGTATTTTCTTCTTGTGCTCGATAAATACATTTTGTGATATCTGAAAACTTATGCTGACCATCTGAATCAACTGTCACCATAAATTCGATATGCGGCATATAGGTCAAAATATGTTGCATCGCTGTTTTTAAAGCTGCACCTTTACCATAATTTTCTGGATGTTCTAGAACTAAACAAGAAAATTTTTTCTTTACCGTCTCAAATATGTGCTGATATTGAGACGGACTCCCATCATTTATAATGAGTATTTCCGCTGAAATTTTCGTTTTTAAATCAGCTAATAAATCTAAGAGTTTTTTATCTGGATCTAGACTAGGTATAACGATCACTATATTGTTCATCATAGTTCTCCTTCCAATTAGATCAAATTTTTTCTTCTAGAATTAAAAACGATAGTTTGGTTCCTACCGTTACGTTTCGCTTGATATAATGCTCGATCTGCATTATCCAACGCATAAAGCAAGTCAAAATCACAGGATGAACTCGTTTCGATACCCGAAGAAAAAGTCATCATGCCAGTTCGATAGTTTGGTAAATCAAATGCATGATTTTTTACAGTCTCACGTATTTCATCCATTATTTCTTTGACCCCTTCTATATCATTTGAATAAAAAATCAAACAAAATTCCTCTCCACCAAACCGATAAAAAGTAAAAGGTATTGTTGTTTTTTCTTCCAACAATTGTTTGGTAAAACATGAAAACTCCTTCAATAATGCGTTTCCCGCAATATGCCCAAGCGTGTCATTGATATTTTTAAAATGATCTAAATCAATCATTACAACAGAAACATTCTCATTTCGCGCATTTAGCCTTATCAAATCATTATTGAACGACGCATAATTAAGTAGTCCCGTCAATTCATCGAATTTTGCTTTTTCTTCTCTTTCAATTTCACGCCTCTCTAGAAGACGATTTTTCTTATATAAAAACATTGAGAAAAGATAAATTATCGTACTCCCAATTATGATCATTAAATAGAACTCTAAACTAAGTGACTCCTCTCTAATTACATAATTACTTAATAAAACTGAAAGAATAATTGTTGGATAATAAATCAAAGCAAAAATATAGGGTTTTGTAAAAATATTCAAATAACTCAGAAATTTGACTAACAACGCTATACAAGTACCGAATAGTGGAATCATCCAAATGTTTGGCAATTCAATAGCTGCATTAGCGTTGTAATATAGAACTTCAACAAACGATGATATGATAATCAAAAATGGACCTGTTTTTTTAATGAATGTAGCACTAGCAATCATGGATAAACTATATAGATTGGATTTGAGTCAATATCTTGGACATATTTTAGTAGAGACTGCTAAGACATTTTCTCTGTTTCTAAATCTTCAAACTCCTGTGGAGTTAAGTAATGAATCGAACTATGGATTCGATTACGATTAT
>NZ_BAAFRV010000045.1:0-3209 GCF_045862035.1 Enterococcus hailinensis
TTCCTTTTTTTAGAGATTATTCATTCATAAATTTATCAACACTAACTATCATTTCAAGCTCTATTAACCTTTTTTCTGCTTTCTCTAAACAACCATATCTTAATAAAATATAAGATGTGTCATAATCGTAAAATACACGTTTCAATGTTTCATATTCTTCAATAAAGGTATCTTTATAACCGACAATTTTCATTTCTTTATGGTCTAAATTTTCAGGATAAAGTATAATTTCTTCATTATCATGAGCTATTTGTATTTTTTCTAAGGCTTCTTTTTCGTTCTTTGCTTCAATTTCAAATTCCTTTTCCAAAGTTTCAATTATTCTTATTTTATAAAACATAATGTTTTCTTCCTTTCTTTATAAATTACAAATCCTATCGGGCTTGTAAGTATTTTTTTTCTTCTTTTTCTTCTTTAATTTTTTGGCTTCCATACATTCCTCTTATTGTATCCATGTCATAGTTTTTATGGCTTCTTTTTTTGTAATCTTTAGGGGCTTTATACCAAGCATATTTTTTAGGTGAATATCGGAATTCTAGGGCTTTTATATCTTCTTTATATGGTTTTGTATTACCTGTTAGCCATATAAATGTTCCTACTACTTCGATTGCTACGCCGTCCATTTTTAGATTGAACAATTTATTAATAATATCCTTAAACTGTTCGGGTGTTTCTGTTGTTTCTTTGGTGTAAGTTTCACCTTCTTTATTCTTATGAGTGTTTTTAAGTTTGCTAAACAGTTTGTCATATTCATTGTTCAAAATTTTCATTTCTTCTTCATTCCCGCCACAATCGGGGTGTAACTTCAAAGCTAACTTTTTATAGGCTTTTTTCAATTCTTCCAATGTTTCAACGTTTTTAATGTATCTCATTTTTATCATTCCTTTTCTTTTTGATTTTTGGCTTTTTGACAACCATTTTTGTTAGGCGTTTGAGGAAGTGAAGCTGTTTTCCTCATGTTTTAAAAGCTAGAAATAAATTACAGTGTATGCTCCTTTCTTTTTTCGTTTTGTTAGTTCATTTTCGCCAGTGTGTTCGTGTCGTTTGCTGTGACGAGTACGCAACATAGACACAAAGAAAACACAAGGGCGAGCTTGCTCGTTTATATACCCTTGTGTTTTCGACTGGATATGTTAAGGTAACAAACAGTAAATGACACGTTACAGACTGCAAAATGTACCAACTGAAAAAAGAAAGAATACCGTTGTGTGCTTTATTTCTCGATCAGCTTTTAAAAAATGAGGAAAATTTTATAAAAAATAGGGCAGTTACCTTTTTGGTAACTGCCCTATCAGACCGTAGACAAATACCGTTTCGAGTAGCCATCATTGCTACTCGAAACGGTATTTGTCTACGGTCTGAAGCCCTATTTAAAGGGCTTTTATGTTTATTTTGAGAAAGAGATAAAATCAATATATCCCTTTTTCCCAATTTTTACAACGGCATTGTAGGGCTTTTTCTCTTTGTTTTTGATTCCTTTTACCAGAGTTTCTTTTCCCTCTAGTAATTCTTTTACATTTGTTTTGGTTAGTTTTTTCTTTCTAAAGTGTTCAGCTAAAGTAAACTTACATTCAGGATAATTTGAACAACCATAAAACGATTTTTTTAATACAATATTGTTTCCACACTTAGGACATTTTCCTACAATACTTTTTTCAGCTTCTTTTTCTTTCTGTACCTGGTAATCAGCAAAACTTAGTTTCTCTATATCGGTAGGTACATTTTTTAATAAATGAACGATAAACTTCTTGATATTATTAATAAAGTTTTCTTGATTACCTTCTCTTTTACCAATCTTCTTTAAATACGTTTCCCATTTAGCCGTCATTTCAGCACTCGTTAAGAGGTGCTGACTTTCGACTGCCTGGCACAATAATTTACCTTTTTCAGTCACAACAAGTTTATTTTTAATGACTTGGATCACTAGTGTTGCATAAAACATTTTAGAATATTCTGAAAACTATTTCCTCTGAAAATAAGTCAAAAAAAACTGTGCTGACGCAGAGGATGACTTTTTCCAGAAAATTTTTTATCTGTTATTCAACTGAAAACCAAAAGTAACGAGCCAAATTTCTTTTTTCTCATGTGGGAATTAATTTTTCTACCCAACATTCAAAAGGCTGAAGCAGTAAATAACGAAAGAATCGTTTGATTTGGAACACCGATTTTACTGTCTTCGTTTCTAATTTGATGAGAAACGTGAGAAGAGCGGAAATCATCGTTAGAATCAATTGATTATGCACGCCTTTTTCATTTTGAGAAAAGAAGGTTTTGCTGGTCATATGTTGTTTGATGTGTTTGAAAAACAATTCGATTTGCCAACGAGCGTGATACATATCAGAAATTTCTTTCGAAGAGACATCCATTCGATTGGTGATAAATTGAAACTCACGTCCGTTTTTATCTTGAACAGTGACTAGTCGAAAATTGGCGGTCAAATAAGTCTTAGACCCCAAGCGAACGAGTTCATCTCGTAGAATTTCTTCTTCTGGCGATTTTTCTAGTGTGTCTATCACATGAACTTTGGTATTTTTCTTGATGCGAGTGACGAAGAAATACCCGTCCCAATACATCTGATCCATCTTTTCAAAATCCAAGTAACCACGATCAAAAACATACGTTGCCTCTGGTTCATTCACCAGTACTGTCAGTTGATTGACATCATGTTCGTGTGCATTGGTTAATG
Source organism: Enterococcus hailinensis (assembly GCF_045862035.1). Classification (NCBI taxonomy): domain Bacteria; kingdom Bacillati; phylum Bacillota; class Bacilli; order Lactobacillales; family Enterococcaceae; genus Enterococcus; species Enterococcus hailinensis. The sequence goes on from NZ_BAAFRV010000045.1 coordinate 2,687, forward strand.
TAAAATCAGTTGGATACATCGTGGCATCATCCATATAACAGAAGTTCAAGTGCAATTTAATACCTGACTTGGTTTTACGGAAAGTCGCCCACTTATGACGTTTTAAACTAAGCGAAAACGTACTGGAATCAATCAGATACAGATGATTTCGCTTGGTTGGTTTGATTTGATGTTGAACTTTTTCTAACAGTTGTTGAAAAATTTCTTCTAACACTTTAGGTTCAAGTGCATTAAATGCTCGAGACAATTGGGTATGACTAATCGATGACACATCGGTTTCTAGTTGGAGCGATCGGTCGATAAGAGCTGTACTCAAATCACGCAAACTTTCTTTTTCTTCATTAACTGCGTAGAGAAAGAGCTTGAGCATAGCTTCAAAAGACAGTTTTTACGATACGCCAATTGTAAAATTAAGCTAGACAACAAAAAAAGTCATTTATGCTACACTCAACTTGTATTTCCGCCTAAAGAAAAACAAGGAGTGAGCCTAAATGACCTATACTCATCTTACTACAGACGAACT
>NZ_BAAFRV010000046.1:0-2192 GCF_045862035.1 Enterococcus hailinensis
CAATCATCAGCGGATCAAAACGAAGCTTGGATGTAGTCCGGTTCAATATCGAGAACGAATGACAGCATAAAAATACCGACTAGAAAAATCTAATCGGTATATGGTCTAACTATTGGGTCTCACTTCAGTTGAGAGTGCTTTTTTATAACCAACGATCCTTCCGACGAACACGAACAACTTGAGGCTTGGGCTTGAAAGAATATAAAATCATACCGACAAAAAAAACTGCGATTGCTAAAGGAATTTGTAAAGATGCTAGCGGCAAGGCAAAAATCATTGCAACGATCAACATACAACTACCCATTATTTTGATATATTTCCAATCCATAATAACTCTCTCCTCTCAATTTTCGAGTATATCTAATCGATTTTTAGCAGCTACCTTATTTTGATCAATAAAATAGACCATCAAGTGCTTTCCTTCCTTCTCCAACGAAAAAATCAATGAATCGTTCTTACGGCTGATTTGATGGATCGTCATATCTTTAAGTATTTTTTTCAATTCATCAGTTGGAAAATCTAAAAAAGCTCGTTTAGGGATAAATAATTGTAGGATCGCTGTATAATCTTGATAGCGAAGATCTTGAATTTCATATTCAATCGAATTACGGATATAATACTCGAATGCACTCAATCCTTTGTCTAACGTCAATTCAGGATATAAAACACGATAATTCATCATCCGCTCACTATCATCATCGATCCAAGGAAAGTATGCTAAAGCATTCAATCCACCTTTCATTCGATTGACTTGATACTGCTTGGTCAAGAAATCATAGGTCCGAGTTACAAAGTAAGTTGCCTGGCTTTTTTCTATTGGTTGAAATTGATCATTTTGATACTGGACAGTTTGGACGAGAGTATCATCAAAGGCAAACTCAATATACGGTTGCTTCAGAATGCCGACGCCATTTGTATAAGCTAGTTGGGAAATACCCAATTGATCTCGAAATAATTGTTGAAACTTTAAATTAGCTACTTCTTTCCACTGAAAAGGATCTTTATAGAGTTCAAACCAAACGCCCTCTCCAATTTCAGTCACACTCTCGATTTGTTGAACTTCTAAAAGCAAAGGTTTAGCAAATATTTTTTGGTAAGGTGATCCCAAAAATATTCGCCAACAAGAAGTAAGACAAACGCCTTTGTAAAAAACATCGTAGCCAGGAAAATTGTTGCAATCGACTGACAAATCACCGTTAAGCCCTTTCATTTTCGGAAGCACGTGTGTTTCTTCTGCGGACTCAAAAGTACGACGTTCAGATAAATCGCTCGTATTATGGAACAAATATTCTTCATAAGAACGCAAATAAGCAAATGATCCAAATCTTTCAAGCCGTTGATTCAAATAATCCAAATAAACAATTTCCCAATACTCAAATGTTTTCTTTTGTAAAATGCTCTTTTCAAGTAATGTATCACCTAAAAGATGGATCGATGTTTCTTCATGATTATTTTTTAATTGCACCCATACATCCTCATTGATTTTACAATCAGCTAACAATTGCTGCAATTTTATTTGTTCAAAAGGTTGTTCTAGTCCATTGATGACCATTTCATCCGGTTCAAACAACAGACGACTGATAATCAACCAATCGGTAAGTAGCACTTGTAGATCTTTCTGTTCTAAATGATGCAGCTGACTCAAACTGTATAATCGTTGTTTCGTATCCATCGTCTGCCCCCTTTCTCATCCTTATATCATAATTATATCTTAAAGATTTAAAAACCCCTAAGAAATTGATTATCCTTTACTCCAAAAGAGGTATAATAGACATTAGAATACAAGTGAATACGGAGGTGTCTCTATGGGATTAAAATTCGAACGGTCTGACGATTTAGATAAATTATTCGATGCATTTGCTGTAGATCCAAATAAAAAAGTTGAAAAAAACGATGCTTTAGAAAAATTTTTGAAGCCAGAAAACGAAGTAAAAGAAAAAAAAGAAGATCAAGCTTAAATGGAAGTGCAACTACTTTTTGATACAAAATAAAAAGAGCAACTCAATTTAATCTTGCTGACCGGTAATCGACGGGCGAAAGATACCCTAATTTGGATAAAATTCTATATGATTCCAAAAATAGATGTAATTTTCTACAATATCGATTACTCTAGTATTAGAGCCTATCGTCTCTTTTGAGATGTAGAACGTTTCTGACTTTAGTGAGGCATGAAACGACTCTATTGGAGCGTT
>NZ_BAAFRV010000047.1:0-2013 GCF_045862035.1 Enterococcus hailinensis
ACTGATCTTTATTCAATAACTGTTTTCTAAATATGGTTTCATTAACCATTGCTCTAACTTCGTGATTTGAAAATTTGTCAATATTCAAACTTGGATAAGATTTTTTGAAGAATCTTTCTGCTTGTTTGTCTAAAATTTCATTTGCCTTTGTAAGCATATCTCGTTCACTAATAATTTTACTTAACATCAAACGTTGTTTTTGAATTTCCATTTTATTATTAAAGATAAGTGAATTTTCCCACCTCTTTAATTCACTAATTCTTTTGTCAATATTTTCATCATTGACAAATATTTTTAATTCTTTCGAAAGGTTTTTCAATTCCTTTTTCTCTAAAGGTGAAAATGTTTTTTCAAATTTTAAAGTAAAGTTTTGGTCTTGTTTTAATACTTTTTCTTGATTTTCAAGTTTATCAAGTTCGCTTAAAACATCATTGTAACTTTGAATTTCTAAATTTTTTCTTTTTAACTCGCTTATAACTCCTTTATCTTCTAATTTTTTTGAGTAAAATCCTTCGTGAATTGTTGGTAGTTCTTTTTTTCCAAGTTCCGCATGAGATTTTTCTGTTATTTGTTGATCGATATTTCTATCTTTTAAATATTGGTTGACTTTATCAGCCCAATCTTTACGAATGTCGGAAACAAGAGATTTTCTATCCCAATCATTTGTTTTAATTGAAACGGTTACTCTTTGCCCTTTTTCGTTAAAAATCTGATTACCATTTTCATCTAGTTTAGGTATTCTTTTTCTTTTATTTAGAATATTACCTTCACTATCTACTTCTCTCATTGTTAACATGATATGAGCATGAGGATTGTTTTCATCATCTCTATGAATGGCTACATCTGCAATCATTCCTTCACTGACAAAGTTATCTTTTACAAAATCTTCAATCAACATTCTTTGGTCTGAATTATTTAATTCAATTGGCAATGCTACATTTAATTCTCTACACAGTCTAGCATTAGGTTGCTTTTCAGATAATTCCATTTTATTCCACAATGTCTGTCTATCTAAATACTCATTAGGAACATAATCAGGTTTTAAAATAAAAGCTTCTGGTTTAACATTTCTATGGTTGTATAGATTAGTTTTTTCGTATAGTTCACTATACAATTTTTCACCGCTTCGATAAGAAGCCATTGCAATTAAACTTCTTTTTCCGCCTTCTCTTTTTGCTATTGTCATAGATAAATGGAAGATTGCCAATTGTATCACCTCTCTTTCTTTTCAAACATGAGCGTAGCAAATTTTAACAAACACGCTTGACGATAAAACTGAACGAATGTTACGTTTTATAGCATATTAACCACAAACGTAAGTTAGTGGGTGTAAGTGCGCTCTTAGTAAAACATCTAAGGGAATTCTCTATAAATTAATTTTACCACTTATCAATGAAAAAGTAACTATGTTTAACCTGACATTTCCGTTTATATTTATTGATTTTAGAAATATAATATAATATGATAGACATATACAAATTATCAGGAGGGATATTTTATGGAAAACCAAGATCAAAACATCAAGACAGAAAATGAGCAAATCATTCCAAAAACAAAACCAAAAAAGAGAAAGAAAAAAACTGTTTCTGATATTGAACTTCAAATTAAAGAATTACAAAAGAAAAAAGAAGAATTAATTCTGAAATCAAAAGCAGATATTGGTGATTTTGTCCTTTCTACTCTTTCAAAAAATGATATTTCTATTGAATCGATTGAAGAAAACAAAGAATTATTCTATGACGAATTAGAAACTTTATTAAATGCGAATAGTCAAAATTTTTCTGAATTACTTAAATAGTTATGGCAAATAATGATTTAAATGACATCAACAAAAGAATAGAAAAACTAAAAATTCAAAAAAATATTTTGCGAGCGAATAGCGAGCAAAATATTAACAGAAAAAGAAGAACAAAGCGTCTAATTGAAAAAGGTGCTTTGTTAGAAAAGTATTTTGAAATTGACTACTTAACTGTAGAAGAAACGGAAGAATTTTTAAAAATTTTTTCTGAGTAT
>NZ_BAAFRV010000048.1:0-1748 GCF_045862035.1 Enterococcus hailinensis
AACCTGCATTCCCGAATTGTGTAACGATAATCACTCGAAAAACCGCTGTAACGCTTGATATATAGCGGTTTTTTTGTAGACTTATAACTCGTTATATAATATAATGTATAACGAGGAGTGTTGATATGGCAGTTATTTTTCAGACAAACAAGAAAACGGGCATTACCTATGCCTATCAGAATGAACCCTACTGGGATAAGGAAAAGCAACAATCACGCGCTAAGAGGACACTGATTGGAAAAGTCGATCCGGTTACAGGTGAAATCATCCCAACACGTTCGTACAAAAAGAAACCGGCCCCGTCTTCATTGGAAGTTAAGCCAGGGCCGATTCCAATGACGCAAGTCCGAAGAATCTTCTATGGGGCAGGTTATCTGCTCGATCAAATTGGCAAACAGACAGGCGTATACGCGGACCTTAAGGCCATCTTCCCGGAGCATTATAAGCAAATTTTGTCGATCGCCTATTACTTGATTCTCGAAGAGAATAACGCCTTGAGTCGTTTTTCCCATTGGCAAAAACTGCATCATCACCCGTATTGCCAGGATATTCCTTCACAACGAAGCAGCGACCTATTCCAAGCAATCGATGAGGAAGGCCGGATGGCCTTCTTTCAGAAACAAGGCAACCGCCGGATGGAAAAGGAGTATTGGGCATTTGACACTACGTCGATATCGAGTTACTCAGAGGTCTTATCGCAAGTGAAGAAGGGACGAAACAAGGAACACGACCGCTTGCCGCAAATCAACTTGGCACTCTTGTTTGGGGCACAATCCGGACTGCCCTTTTATTACCGCAAGCTGTCCGGAAATATCACCGATGTTAAAACGGTTCGGCAACTCATGAAGGAATTTGATGTAATGGGCTACAAAAAGGTCAACGTGATATTTGATCGAGGTTTTTACAGCAAGGATAATATCAACGCCTTGTATAAACACCACCAGAAATTCGTGATAGGCGTGCAACTCAAACTCAAATATGTCAAGGGTGTGTTGGAAGCGGAACGTGAGAACTTGAAACTTTGGTCAAACTTCGAAACACAGTTCAACACCTACGGTGTATGTCGCACAATAAACTGGGAATACGAACAGGAACGTCCGTATAAAGGTGATGTGATAAAATCGGAAAAGCGCGCGTATCTGCATCTGTTCTACAATCCTGAAAAAGCGATTAAAGATCAGGTAGACATGAACGACTATCTGACAGCCCTTCACCAAGATCTGAAGGAAAATACACTGAAAGATTATCGTATGAAAGATTATGATAAGTACTTCGAAGTTACTGAGACACCTAAACGAGGGAAGAAAATCACGCCTAAAGAAGAGGCGATGCGCAATGCGGTTAGAAATTATGGTTACTTCGCCTTGCTTTCTAATGAGGTCAATGATCCGTTTGAAGCGTTGTCTCTTTATCGCAGCAAGGATGTTGTTGAAAAAGCCTTCGGCAATTTAAAAGAGCGCCTAAACTTCAGAAGAATGCAAGTTTCGTCCGAATTATCCCTGAACGGGAAGCTTTTCGTGGAATTCATCGCTTTAATCTACTTGTCCTATGTGAAAAAGAAGATGCAGGATGCCGAGCTATTTAACCAATGGACTCTCCAAGGTGTACTGGATGAACTGGACACGATTGAATTATTCGAGTCCCCCGGACATGGACGCCTGTTGGGAGAGGTTACGACGAAGCAGAAGGAATTATATGAGGCGTTAGGGGTTGCCCCTCCCTCGTTATAAATTCCGGGAATTCAGGTT
>NZ_BAAFRV010000049.1:0-1682 GCF_045862035.1 Enterococcus hailinensis
GCTTAAAAGGAGGCATGTTTATGATTCAAAAGAAACGGCTTGAGTTAATTTTAGAGGAATTGAAGACGCGCGGAACTCTTAGTTTGAAGGAAATTGTTACCTTAACAGGTTCTTCAAGAGATACAGCAAGAAGAGATATTGTCAAATTAGCACAAAATAATGCTATCGATCGCACATATGGTGGAATTAGTTTGCCCAATACCTTTAGTCGTTTAGATGAATATCTTGAACGTACTGAAGATCTCAGTGCTGAAAAAGATATTCTAGCAAAAACTGCTAGTAATTTAGTAAAAGATAATTCCCATATTTTTTTAGATATTTCGACAACGGTCAGTTGCATTCCAAGACATATAAGACCTTATGACAATGTCGTAGCAACGACAAATTCATTAGATATTACCGATCAACTATTGAGAAATACTAAATGTAAAACTAAGATTTTAGGTGGAACCGTCGATCCTATCAAACGAAATGTCGTTGGAACGAAACCGATGCTTGAGCTGGATTCATTTATCTTTGATGTTGCTTTTATGAGTGCCGCTGGAATCACAACCTCAGGCATTTATTACGCCTACGATGAAGATATAGATTTCAAAAAGAAGATAAGAAAACAATCCAAACTTGTAGTTTTACTAATTGATAATACAAAAATCGGATTAAGTCATAACTATAAAGGTTTAGATTTCGAAGATATTGATTTTCTTGTTGTAGAAAGTCGTCTACCAGATGATTTAGAAAGAACAATATCAGATAGTAATGTTTCTATAATAAATTCAAAGTGGGTGCAAACATGATTAAAACGGTATTATTTGACGTAGATGGAACAATCTTAGATACAGAATTTGTCATGATTAAGTCTTTACAAAAAACTCTAAAAGAAGAGAAAAACTTGGACGTTCCAGAAGAAAATTTAGAATACATCTTAGGTATACCAGGTAAAAAAGCAATTGAACGGTATTCATCATCTGGAGAGGAAGCTGATAAGCTATATGCATGTTGGTCCGAAAATGTTAAACAATACTCTCATCTTGCGACTTTGTTTCCCCAAGTGGAAGAATCATTGACTAAGTTAAAAGAAAATGAGATACAAATTGGGATCGTTACATCCAAAACAAATGAAGAAATGGAAAATGAATTTGAACATTTTGGTTTAAGTAAACTTTTTGATATTTCAGTAACTGCCTCTGATACAACGAAACATAAACCTAATCCTGAACCAATTCTATATGCATTAAATAAATTAGGAAGTTTACCCGAAGAATCAATTTACATAGGTGATTCAATCTATGATATGCATAGCTCACAATCAGCTGGAGCTAAATTTGCTTTAGCAAAGTGGGGAGCAAAAGAAAATCCACTATTCTCAAGTGCAGATATTAGTTTAGAAACTCCTCTAGAAATATTACAACACTTAAAATAGATCAGCTTACTAGCTTACTAAAGAAATTATGTTATTTCATTAACGGTTAACATAAGTGAGGATTATTTCAAGTGATTGTCATAGCAAGGATTTAAAGCACCTGAATTGTGAAATGAGATTGGTCTACTCACAAAGGTATTGTCACTAAGCAATTTTTGAGTAGTATTCTTTGTGATTTCTGAGTAGCGTAGTTTACTAAACTTATTTTTTTAGGAGGGTTTTAAATGTCGTATAACCATTTATCGTCTGAAGAACGTGGGCA
>NZ_BAAFRV010000050.1:0-1681 GCF_045862035.1 Enterococcus hailinensis
AGTAGAAAGGATAAAATCACCAATATCTGCTTTTGATTTCAGAATTAATTCTTCTTTTTTCTTTTGTAATTCTTTAATTTGAAGTTCAATATCAGAAACAGTTTTTTTCTTTCTCTTTTTTGGTTTTATTTTTGGAATAATTTGCTCATTTTCTGTCTTGATGGTTTGATCTTGATTTTCCATAAAATATCCCTCCTGATAATTTGTATATGTCTATCGTATTATATTATATTTCTAAAATCAATAAATATAAACGGAAATGTCAGATTAAACATAGTTACTTTTTCATTGATAAATGGTAAAATTAATCTATAGAGAATTCCCTTAGATGTTTTACTAAGGGCGCACTTATACCCCTAAATTTCATTTAGTGGTAATTGTGCTATAAAACTTAATTTACATTTCGTTTTATCGTCAAGCGTGTTTGTTAAAATTCGCTACGCTCATGTTTGAAAAGAAAGAGAGGTGATACAATTGGCAATCTTCCATTTATCTATGACAATAGCAAAAAGAGAAGGCGGAAAAAGAAGTTTAATTGCAATGGCTTCTTATCGAAGCGGTGAAAAATTGTATAGTGAACTATATGAAAAAACTAATCTATACAACCATAGAACTGTTAAACCAGAAGCTTTTATTTTAAAGCCTGATTATGTACCTAATGAATTTTTAGATAGACAGACTTTATGGAACAAAATGGAATTAGCAGAAAAACAGGTTAATTCTCAAATTTGCCGAGAAGTAAATGTAGCATTGCCAATTGAATTAAATAATACAGATCAACGATCACTGATAGAAGAATTTGTTAAAGATAATTTTGTCAGCGAAGGAATGATTGCAGACGTAGCCATTCATAGAGATGATGAAAACAATCCCCATGCTCATATTATGCTAACAATGAGAGAAGTAGATAGTGAAGGAAATATTCTTAACAAGCGAAAAAAGATACCTAAACTAGATGAAAATGGGAACCCGATTTTATTAGAAAATGGTAAAATTAAAATGGTTTCTATTAAAACAAATGATTGGGATAGAAAATCTCTTGTTTCTGAAATTCGTAAAGATTGGGCTGATAAAGTCAACCAATATTTAAAAGATAGAAATATCGATCAACAAATTACAGAAAAATCGCATGCGGAACTTGGAAAAAAAGAACTACCAACAATTCATGAAGGTTTTTACTCAAAAAAATTAGAAGAAAAAGGAGTTATAAGCGAGTTAAAAAGAAAAAATTTAGAAATTCAAAGTTACAATGATATTCTAGCCGAACTTGATAAACTTGAAAGTCAAGAGAAAGTGTTAAAACAAGACCAAAACTTCACTTTAAAATTTGAAAAAACTTTCTCACCTTTAGAAAAAGGAGAACTGAAAAATCTTTCAAAAGAATTGAAATTATTTATTAATGATGAAAACATTGATAAACGATTAGGTGAATTAAAACGATGGGAAAATTCACTTATCTTTAATAATAAAATGGAAATTCAAAAACAACGTTTGATGTTAAGTAAAATTAGTAGTGAACGAGATATGCTTACAAAGGCAAATGAAATTTTAGATAAACAAGCAGAAAGATTCTTCAAAAAATTTTATCCAAGTTTGAATATTGACAAATTTTCAAATCACGAAGTTAGAGCAATGGTTAATGAAACCATATTTAGAAAACAGTTATTGAATAAAGACCAGT
>NZ_BAAFRV010000051.1:0-1531 GCF_045862035.1 Enterococcus hailinensis
ATTCAATCTGTCACATCTAAACGAAATAATATTCCTAGAAAATCACTGGATTATCGAACACCTTTGGAAGTATTTTTGAGTTACGTAAGTATTGATGATTTGTCTAACTTAATTTGACAATTAAGATAATCAAATAAAATCTGTGCTATTGATCAACCAGTCTCAGAAATACAACCTTGTTAATTATTCTGAGAAAAAACTTAAAGATAATTGGAGTAAAGAAGGAAATTTTGATTTTGATTCAGTGGAGCCTGTATCCAATGAAAGAGTCTTGAAGGCTCAATTTAAAAATTTGGAATTACCAGTAATAGCTGGAATAAGTATTCCTTCAATTAACTTATCACTACCAGTTTTTAAAGGATTAGATAATTCAGCTTTACTATCGGGTGCAGGTACTATGAAACCTGAACAACGATTAGGAGAAGGAAATTACGCTTTAGCAAGTCATAGCGTACAAAATAAGACGTTACTATTTTCTCCTCTGGAGTTCATTTCTGTGCAACAAAAAATCTATTTAACCGATTTGAAAAACATTTACACATATAAAGTCAATTTCAAGGAAAAAGTAGATCCAACTAGAGTAGAGTTCATTGATAATATTCCCCAAAAAAAATTACTTACTCTGATCACTTGTGGTGATGATGAAGCAAAAACACGCTTAATAGTACAAGGTGAATTAACAGATATCACAAACTTCAATAGCACAGATAAACAGACTCGATCATTATTCATGTAACAAAAAGATAGTTTTATCAATTCTGACAATTTTTGACAAAAAATGCTTCATAAAAGATACTCTAAATAAATCCATGAAAAAGCTTCAAAAATGACGTAAGAACGATCATCTTTGAAGCTTTTTATTGATTAGTAATACCATTTATCAGTCCCTAAGTTTTGGTATGGATAATTTCGATCATAGCTTTCTTATATCAGTACAATATTTTAGTTTACATAATCTAAATTAAACAAAGTTATTTCATTTGGGCGAATGTTAGGATTAAGCGCAACACATGATTGTTTTAGTATAACGATCGTTCGTGATTTGATCTATTATAACATGTTTCGATTTCTGTATACATAGTATTGTTCGTTTTATTCTTTTTTATAACAATGTAAAATCGCTTTGTTGGTTTCTAGAAAGCTTTCGAATACTCCAAATTAAATTTGTGCTGCGGTGATTTCCACTTAAAAAGTTTTCGTGGCCGTAAATTCATACTTTGAACAGCTTGGTTGATCTTATTTTGAGAAATATTTTTAAAATTAGATGGTTTTGGAAAATATTCTCTGAGTAATCCATTATGGTTCTCATTTGATCCTCGTTCATGTGGTGCACATGAATTGGCATAATAGATTTTGCAGTCAAAAGTGTCTTCAATGAGTCCAATTTCAAACTGATTGACAAACTCGCTTCCACGGTCACATGTGATCGATTTCACACCGTGTGGATACATTTCCACTAGACGCTTAATTGCTGTCATCATGGATCTACCCGTCTTGTTGGGTATCTTAATTGCTACATAATGCCTTGTTT
>NZ_BAAFRV010000052.1:0-1496 GCF_045862035.1 Enterococcus hailinensis
TGAAGTGCGCCCCCTAAGTTAGACCAAAAAATCTAACTTAGGGGGTTTTTTATGGTGAAATACGCGGATGCGTTCAAAAGACAAGTTGTTGAAGCTTATCGAAATGGCGAAGGTGGTTATGAAGCGTTGGCTCATCATTTTGGCATTCCAGCTGCATCGACAGTAAAAAAATGGGTGAAATCGGTTGAGCAACTCGGTTTTAATTCCTTGAATCGACGGAAGAAAAAACAAACTTATTCTTCTCAATTCAAGCGAGATGTCATACACTATTATTTAACTAGTGGTGACTCTTACCTGAATGTTGCGCTAAACTATGGCTTGCCTTCCGGAGACTTACTCCAACGGTGGCATCAAACGTTTTTGCACGAAGGCATGGAAGGTCTGACACCAAAACCGAAAGGAAGACCTTCTATGAACAAGAAAAAACAGAGCCAGAAAAAGCCACGTACACGTGAACAAGAACTGGAACGAGAGAATGAACTGCTTCGGGCAGAATTGGCTTTCGTAAAAAAGCTCCGAGCTTTAGGGATGAATGTCCCAGATCGACTCAAGAACGAGACGCACGAATCATCCACGCGCTCCGAAAAGAACACCGATTAACAATTCTTCTTGAGGCAACGAAATTCCCTAAAGCAACGTATATGTATTGGCAAAAACGGTTGGTTCGTGAAAATCCCGATGCGGAATTGGAGAAACTGATTACTAATATTTTCGAAGAAAATAACGGAAATTATGGCTATCGTCGTATTCAACTTGCGTTGAATGAGCGCGGACTAAAAGTAAATCAGAAAAAAATTCGTCGAATCATGCGGAAACTTGGATTAAAAGGACTAAAATTTACACGTAAATCTCGAAAGTACAGTTCTTATAGAGGAATGGTTGGACGTGTGGTAAAAAATCGGATTCATCGTCGCTTCTATACCTCTATTCCTCATCAAAAAATCACAACGGATACGACCGAATTTAAATATTATGAACGGGATAAGAAGGGAAAAATAATCATTAAGAAACTGTATTTAGATCCATTTCTTGATATGTTTAATGGCGAAATTTTGTCTTATCGAATCTCAGAAAAGCCAAATATTAAAGCCATTCTTGACGCACAAAAGGAAGCAATCATTCAAACTTCTGATTGTCTTTATCGCCGAACCTTTCATTCAGATCAAGGATGGGCATATCAAATGAAAAACTATCGAAATTCATTAGCGAATGAAAATATCTTTCAAAGCATGTCTCGAAAAGGAAATTGTCTTGATAACTCACTGATGGAGAATTTTTTTGGATTATTAAAACAGGAAATGTATCATGGTGTTGAATATACAAGTCTCGAAAGCTTAAAGCAGGCACTTGAAGAGTGGATTAGTTACTACAATCATCAGCGGATCAAAACGAAGCTTGGATGTAGTCCGGTTCAATATCGAGAACGAATGACAGCATAAAAATACCGACTAGAAAAATCTAATCGGTATATGGTCTAACTATTGGGTCTCACTTCA
>NZ_BAAFRV010000053.1:0-1339 GCF_045862035.1 Enterococcus hailinensis
GGGAGCGTCAATAATTTTGTGTAAATAACTCGTCCTTCTGCAAAATAATGGGTTACTCAGTAAACATTGAAGCTAATGTATCCGTCACTTGTTGGAAGCCTTTATGGCTTCTATTTAAGAATTTTTGATTGTATGTATCAAAGATGGATACTAGGAAACGCTCTAGTGATTCTTCATTTTGAAACTGCTCTTTTCTGCGGCTGTATTTCTTGATTTGTTTATTGAAAGATTCGATTAAATTAGTTGAGTAAATGCTTCGGCGGATACCAGGCGGAAACTCATAAAAAGTCAATAAATCTTGATTTTTTATCAGTGACTGCGTCACTTTAGGATAAGTTTTCTGCCACTTCTCAATCATACTCCCTAAAAAGGTATTTGCCTCTTCCTTTGAGCTAGCTTGATAAACAGCCTTAAAATCATCACAGATTTCTTTTCGATCTTTGACACGTACTTTATGAGCAATATTACGGGAAACGTGAACACAGCAATGTTGGTATTTAGCTTTAGGATAAATCTGGTGAATCGTATCTTTCATGCCTTTTAAGCCATCGGTAATAAACAGTAAGACATCATGAACCCCTCTGGAGTAAATGTCCTGTAACAACTCATTCCAAACGTAGGTCGATTCAGTCGGAGCAATCGCATAACTTAGTACTTCTTTAGTGCCGTCTTCTCGTATACCAATGGCAATATAGATTGCTTCTTTGGAGACGGTTTGCCGTTTTAAAGGAATATAAGTAGCATCCATGAAAATAGCGACATACTTATCATTTAGAGTTCTAACTTTAAATGCATTTACTTCTTCAGTCAGCACTTTAGTCATGTTGGACATGGTTTGTGGAGTATAGTGATGCCCATACATCTTTTCAATTAAATCAGCGATTTCAGACATCGTAACGCCTTTTTCGAACAAATGGATGATGGTGGTTTCCAATGTGTCATTTGTTCTTTTGTAGGCTGGTAAAGTTTGTTGTTTAAACTCACCATTTCGATCTCTAGGTATCTCCAATGTTAATTCACCATATTCGGTTTTGATGGATCGAGAATAAGAACCGTTCCTCGAATTACCTGAATTAAAACCAGTGCGGTCATATTTTTCATACTCTAAGAAAGCCGTTAATTCAGTCCGTAGGAGGGTGTTTACCGCTCTTTCTAAGTGTGAACGGAATAATTCATTTAAATCTCCTTTAGTGACTAGAGTTTGCACAATTTCTGTAGTAAAATCATTCATAGGGAAGTCCTCTTTTCTGTGAATTGGTTGTCGTAAACTTAATTCTACAGAAGGGACTTCCTTTTTTGTATGGATTTTATTCATTTACACAAAATATTTTACACTCTC
>NZ_BAAFRV010000054.1:0-1303 GCF_045862035.1 Enterococcus hailinensis
TGTGAATTGACGATGTTAGAATTCAATGACCGCTTGGCTAACCCTTTATCTGATCGAGAATTAACCAGAATCATTCGTTCCGCTTACTCCGGAAAATATCAAGCAGCGCACAGAGAAAAAATTGTCCTATTATGCCAAGAGTGGGTCGATGCCAATCTTTCTGAAGAGCAGCTATTCAACAAAAAACGGGGTTGGTGGAAATTCAAGAAAGAAAGAGCTGTTCGCAAGTATTCACATAGTCATGAATGGGCAGAAGATCTACTGTCCTATTTGAATGAGCAATCCTATGAAGAACAACCATACATTATTTCTACAAAAAAAGAGTTAACTGAACGTTTAAAGATCCCAAAACGTTCCCTGGACAAAGTACTGAAGCAGTTAAGAGAAGAGAACAAAATTCATTTTCGTGTTCGTGCTGGTCGTAATGGGGGTATTATGTTAGCTTCGATACATGGATTGATGCGCTCCGTTATCCGGCTAAAAAAAGAAAGCCGGGGGGCTTATTTCGCTGCGATCTCAGAAGCTTTTGGAAAAGAATACACGTTTATCCAGACAGCACTGAAACGCTTGATAGATCCCAATAAGATCGGCGTGCAAACAGATCTGTTCATGATCGATACAGGCTGAAATTAAAAGGTGCAAATTGCCTATTACATTATATCTATGATACGTTCTTCTTTTTCTCCGCCTTGGTTGCTGGTCTTAAGAAAGAGTAGTATTATTATCGCAAACGTAATAATATGGGGGGAGGTCTTTCTGACTATGAGTATCAATACCTTTGTATATCCCTACCCGATCAATGTGTTTATTATTTCGCGGTTAGGTATGACAGTAGAACAATTTTGTGAGTTGCATGGCTATAAGCAGAGTACAGTAGCAAGCTGGGTAACAAGAAACCGTACCGTAAAGACGTTGCCTTGTGATTTTTTGTATTGTCTTAGTCTTTCTTCAGGCTGGTCGATGGATGATGTTTATCGTCATTTATTGGTGTTGGAGGAGAGGTTTTTAAAGAGTATTGATCCCAAGAAGAAGAAAGAGCAGGTGGATTGATGGTTCTGTTGCGAAGTTTGAAAATCAAACGCGCCCTCTCTGAACTCCAAATATCTTAGGCTGTTATTCCCATTAATACCTTGATTTCAGTAGACACCGAAAAGCCGAAGAGCGTTCCATTTCTTTGGTTCTTTTTATATATTCCTCGAATGGTCTCCATGCCCTTAATCGTGGAAGAGGCTGTACGGAGACTTTGATAAAATTTATTTCGTCGTTTAATAGGTCGATGGTCTTGTTCTATTAAATTGTTAAG
>NZ_BAAFRV010000055.1:0-1247 GCF_045862035.1 Enterococcus hailinensis
TGGATTTGAGTCAATATCTTGGACATATTTTAGTAGAGACTGCTAAGACATTTTCTCTGTTTCTAAATCTTCAAACTCCTGTGGAGTTAAGTAATGAATCGAACTATGGATTCGATTACGATTATAAAATCCTTCAATGTAGCTAAATAAAGATCGATTCGCTTCTTCGAAGTCTGAGTAAGTCGTCGTGTATACTTCTTCTTTTTTCAATGATGCATGGAAGGACTCAATTCCTGCATTATCATATGGTGTTCCTTTGCGACTATAGGAATGCCTTATTTTATTGTTTTCAAGCCAATTTTCCACTTCGATTGCTGTATATTGACTACCTAAATCAGTGTGTAGAATCATTCTTTCTGGGATGTGGTACCGTTGCTTTGCTTGATTGAATGTTTGTAACACACAATCGACAGTCATTCGTTTAGAAAATGTATAGCTAATAATCTTTTTCGTGTGTAAATCCATAATCGAAGATAAGTAACACCAACCATTTTTCTTAGTTGGAATGTAGGTGATATCAGCTACCCATTTTTCACAGATAGTTTTAGTAGAAAAGTCCTGATTTAAGATGTTCTCTTTTAAAACAACCGGCTGAACAGGCCGTTGAGGTCTGTATTTCTTAACCACAATTGACCTTAGATTTAATTGTTTCATCAGTTTTTGTACATGCTTAAGAGATACTGAAATTCCTTCTTTTAGCAACACTTGATGGATTTTTGTTGCACCATATCTCTGTTTATGATCAAAAAAGATCGTTGAAATCTTCTTTTTCAATTGGTTATTTCTGACTTCTGTAGCTGTTAACGATTTATTTTTATAAAAATAGTAGACGCTTCTAGGAATTTCTAATAACCGACACAACAAAGAAACAGTGTACTCCTTACACCATTTTTCAATGAATCGAACAAGTGACTTTAGGTCTTTCGAGAGAATATGGCTGCGGCTTTTTTTAATATTTCAAGTTCCTCTTTCAAACGAGCATTTTCTTTTCTCAAATCAGCCGCTTCTTTTCCGGTCAGTCCTGTGGACTGATTTGGTAAATATAAATTTTTCCATTTGTAAATCGTTGCTTCAGATAAGCCATATTCTTTCGCCAATCCTCGAACAGAACGTCCAGTTTGATTCAGCTCAACAATCATCTGTTTGAAATTTTCTTCGTATCGGGTCATAAAATCCATCCTCTCGTAGATAAGTTTAATTTATTTCTGTCTCTACGAAAAGTTGTCTAAGATTTGATACTAACACCA
>NZ_BAAFRV010000056.1:0-1064 GCF_045862035.1 Enterococcus hailinensis
TTTCATTTGTCAAATTAACCTAGACACAATCTCGACATCCATGTAACTCAAAAAGCTTTCCAGAGGGGTACGATAGTTCAATGATTTTCTGGGAATATGGTTTCGTTTTGATGCGATTGCTTGAACGAAGTGTTCCTCTACGGTGTTGAAATCCATCTGTTTCGGGAGGCCGTCTCGTCGTAGGAGCCCATTGGAGTGTTCATTCAGGCCTCGTTGGGATGGTGTTCCGGGATTGGCAAAGTAAATCGCAATGTCCTGTTCGTTACAGAGCGTTTTCCAATTCGAAAATTCTTTGCCACAGTCAAATGTGATTGATTTGAAGAGGTTTTTAGGAAACGCAGCTAGCCACCTGTTCAACGTCTCTTCAATATCTTTCGCTTTCGTTCCTGCTGGTTTTAGAGTGATAATCGCTTTTGATTGGCGTTCCACTAGCGTAATGATGGCACTCTTGTGATGCGCTCCCACAATCGTATCTCCTTCTAAGTGACCGAACTCTTCTTGGTACTGAGGATAGTCTTGCGCCCTTTCGGCAAGGGAACGTCGAAAAGCCTGTTTTCCTCGCTTTTCCTTGTGTCCATTAGATTTTCGTTTTCCTTTTAATGGCAGAGTAGCACGCTCGAAAACACCTTTTTGAAACATGCGATAAAGCGTGCGAACAGAACAATGAATGGGCTGTTCCGAACGCCCAATCAACACATCAGGATTCCATCCTTTGGCTACTTTGGCTTTGATATAGTCGATTTGTTCAGTCGGCAAAGTACTCGGATGCCGCCCACAGCGAGCTTTGTTTTCTTTATACTGTTGGTAATATTCAAGAGCCGTGTGACCTTCTGCTAAAAAATGGTAGACATTATAGATAGTTTGTCGCGCTCGTTTTAAGCATTTGGCAACTTGTGCCACAGGTTGATGTGTAGTGAAATAAGACTCTATCAAAACTAGTTCGTCTGTAGTAAGATGAGTATAGGTCATTTAGGCTCACTCCTTGTTTTTCTTTAGGCGGAAATACAAGTTGAGTGTAGCATAAATGACTTTTTTTGTTGTCTAGCTTAATTTTACAATTGGCG
>NZ_BAAFRV010000057.1:0-1063 GCF_045862035.1 Enterococcus hailinensis
TCTTAATTGTCAAATTAAGTTAGACAAATCATCAATACTTACGTAACTCAAAAATACTTCCAAAGGTGTTCGATAATCCAGTGATTTTCTAGGAATATTATTTCGTTTAGATGTGACAGATTGAATAAAAGATTCATCTACTGAATTGAAATCCATAGATTTCAATAAACCATCTCTACGTAACAATCCGTTAGAATTCTCGTTTAGGCCTCTTTGAGACGGCGTTCCTGGATCAGCGAAATAAATGGCAATATCATTGGCATTACTGATTTGTTTCCAATTTGAAAATTCCTTTCCACAATCAAAAGTGATGGATTTGAATAGATTTTTCGGTACAGATTCAAACCAATGATTTAATTTTTTTTCAATATCAATCGCTTGTCTACCACACGGTTTCAATGTGATGATAACTTTTGATAATCGTTCAACTAAGGTAATTACAGCACTTTTATGTTTCAGACCTACGATAGTGTCACCTTCAAGGTGACCAAACTCATTTGAGAATTGGCTATAATCTTTTTCACGTTCATGAATAGAGCGGCGGAAAGCTTGTTTTCCACGCCTTTCTTGATGTCCATTCGGTTTACGCTTGCCTTTCATCGGTAAGTCAGAAGGATTAAATAGCCCCTTTTTGAACATACGATAAATGGTACGAGCAGAACAACGAATAGGAAACGCTGCACGACCAACAATCACATCGGGTGTCCATCCTTGAACAACCTTTCTTTGAATATATTCTGATTGTTCCTCGGGTAAAACAAGCGGGCGTCTACCACAGTTTGATTTGTTTTTCTTATACTGTTGATAGTATTCTAAGGCTGATTTTCCTTGCTTGAAGAATAGGTATACTTTATGGATCGTTTGTCTTGAACGATTCAAGCAATGCGCAGTTTTCGCAACAGATTGATTTATTTTGAAATAAGACTCTATCATTACAAGTTCATCCGTTGTAAGATGGGTATAGGTCATTTGTACTCACTCCTTATAATTCTTTGGTCAGAACTATTTTGAGTGTAGCACAAATGGCTTTTTTAGTTGTCTAGCTTAATTTTACAATCGGCGT